>DATJQG010000136.1:0-5012 GCA_035506015.1 Candidatus Edwardsiibacteriota bacterium | reverse complement strand
GTTCGGCCGACGGCGTGACCCTGCGCTGCGGCCTGGGCCCGCTGGAGCTCAGCGCGGTCGCCACGGCAACGATGCCGGGCGGCAGCGGGGAGGACTTCGTCCTGCTGTCCCTGCCGGACCAAACCTATACCGGGGAGGTGGGCAAGCCGAACCTGCCGCTGGTCAGCGCGGTGCTGGATGTGCCGCAGGGCGCCGAGATCGAGCTGGCCGTCGACCCGGGCGAGCAGCGCACCGTCGCGCTGTCGGCGCTGGGCATCGCGCAGCGGATCGCGCCGGCCCTGGCGCCGCTGCCGAAGCGGGAGGGGGCGCGGCCGCGGTTCGCGCTCGATGCCGCGGCCTACAGCAGCGACTCCTACTATCCGGCGACGCTGGCCGAGATCGACGACATCGCCTCGTACGCCGGGCTGGCGCGGGGCCACCGCCTGGCGGCCGTCAGGTTCCATCCGGTGCAGTACGATCCTGCCGCGGGAACGATCCGGTACTATCCGCGGCTCACCGCCACGGTGACGTTCCGGCACGGCGACCGCGCCGGGACGGCCGCGCTGGTCGCCCGCGACTATTCGCGCGACTGGGAAGGCTTCATCCGCCGGCTGGCGGTCAACGGCGGCGCGGCCGCCGACAGCCTGCTGCCGCTGCCGGTGTACTACGACATCATCTACGGCGGCATGTACGCCAACGCGGCCAAGCGGCTGGCGGCGTGGAAAAGGCGCTGCGGCTACGCCGTCAGGATGTGGAACGCGTCGGGCTGGGATTCGCTGGCCATCCGGGACACCATCCGCGCCCAGTCGCCGCACGCCACCTATGTGGTGCTGATCTCCGATCCCGACGGCAGCGACCGGCTGCCGCCCTCGGCCTCCGGTAGCAGCACGGGCATGGCCACCGACCTCTACTATGCCGAGACCGGCGGCTTCGGCTACCTGCCCGACCTGTTCAACGCCCGGATCTCGGTCAAGACCGCGGACGAGGCCGACGCCGCGATCGGCAAGCTGATCAGGTACGAGCAGGCGGACTTCGGCTCGGCCGGCACGGCCTGGCTGAAGAAGGCCGTGCTGATCGCGGGCTACGACTGGTCGATGCAGCCGTTGTGCGTGGCCACCAACGAATACTGCCGGCAGATCCTGGCGCGGGCGGGCTACACCACGATCGACACCCTGATCATGGCCGACGGCGAGGGCCGGGCCCGCGCCGTGGCCAGCGTCAACGTTGGCCGGGCCTGGACCATCTACACGGCGCACGGCTCCATCACCTCATGGGTGATGGGCGGCGCGGATTGGTACGCCAGCACACTGGGCACCGACCTTTCCAACCAGGACATGTACACCGCGCCGATGGGCCATTGCTGCTATTCCGGCGACTTCATGTCGGGCGGCAAGGGCCCGGGCAACTACGATTGCTTCGGCGAGACCTGGCCCAAGCTGGACGGCAAGGGCGGCGTCACATACTTCGGCTCGGTGGACGAGAGCTATTGGGACGAGGATGACTGGCTGCAGCGCCGCTATTTCGACGCGCTGTACGACAGCCTGGCCGGCGTGCCCGGGCCGCGGCTCGATGAGATCGGCCGCTTCACGCAGTACGGATTGTTCTGGATCAACGACCACACCGCCAGCCCGTTCAAGCAGTATTATTTCGAGACCTACCACCTGTTCAACGACCCGGCGATGGACTTCTGGACCGATGCGCCCCGCACCCTGGCGGTCACCCACCAGTCGGCGCTGCCGGCGTCCGGCCCCAGCCTCACCGTCGCGGTGCGCGATTCGGCCACCGGTGCGGCCATCGGCGGCGCGATGGTCTGCGCGCTGAACGGCGTCAAGCCGGAGCTGCAGGCGACGGCCTATACCGACAGCTCTGGTTCGGCGGTGCTGCCGCTGACCTTCACCGAGGGCGGCGACACCGTGCTGGTGACGGCCACCCGCCACGATTTCCGGCCCTACCAGGGATACGCCGTCTTCAATTTCCCAGTCAATGTCGCCATCGCCCCGCGCTCCCTCGACGTCCGGCACGCGGCGCTGGTCTCCGTACAGGTCACCGATCCCGACAGCGGCAATGCGCCCGTCCCGGACGTGTCGCTCTTTCTGGTCGATTGCGCCCATGACACCACGCTGGCCGGCGTCACCGACACGGCCGGCCGCGCCCAGTTCACGGCCCGCACCCGCGACCGCCACTGCCTGACCCTGTACGGCCGCCGCAGCGGCGCCACCAAGGACCTGTTCCGCGACACCATCGGCTCGCGGGAGGAGTTCGCGGTGACGGTCGCGCCGCGGACGGTGAACATCAACGAGCCGACGCCGGTCAGCGTCAATGTCAGCGACACGGTGGCGGGCGGGCCGGTCGACTCGGTGGTCGTCTGCCTGGTCAGCCCCCGCCGCACCGGCCTGGCCGCGGCGGCCGCCGACACCGCGCAGGTGGCCGTCACCGACGCCGCGGGCCGGGCGTCGTTCACTGCCGATGCCGCGGGTTCCGGCGACCTCAGGCTGCTGCTGCGCTGGGACCGCAACGGGTACACCATCCACGAGGACACCATCAGGGTCGCCGCGCCGGCCGCGTTCACGCTGCTGCCCAACGCGCCCAACCCGTTCTCCGGCGCCACCGCGGTCCGCTACAACTTGCCGTGGGACGCCGCGGTCGACATCTCGCTGTACAACCTGCTGGGCCAGAAGATCAGGACCCTGGTGGCGGGCGCCGTCAGGGCCGGCTACCATACCGTCACCTGGAACGGCACCAATCAGCAGGGGGGACGGCTGGCCAGCGGCGTCTACTTCTGCCGGTTCAGCACACCGTGGTCCTCGCAGGTCCAGCGAATGGTATTGATCCGATGATCAACTGATCCCATTAAACGTCCACACGATGACCCCGCCAGTAATATTGGCGGGGTCATTTATTTGGTGAGAATTCCCCGTTCGGGGACCATGAAAATATGATGCGAAAACAACGACAAACAAAATATCGATAATTTTTTCCAGCAAAGGGAAAAATATGAAATTTTTTGATAATTTTGCTTGACAATGGGGTGATTTAACTATAAAATGGTGCACAGTGGGTTAAAGTGGGTTAAAAGGCCATATCGCCCCAAAACACAAAATAGATGGTTTTTCAGGAACTTCCACACATCATATTGTGTCGATGGAAATCCTGACCGGGCCATTCATGCTTTGCCCACCGGAGGTGCATCATGATCCTATTCGGCGGCACGTACCATCACAACATCGACGGCAAGGGGCGGGTCAACATCCCGGCGCCGATGCGCAAGCAGCTGTCCGGCGACAACGCCGACCAGGTGTGGGTCACCAAGGGCCTGCAGCAGGGCTGCGTCTTCGTCTACCCGCACGCCAACTGGGAACTGCGGATGCAGCAGCTGGCCGCGCTGCCGCCCACCGAGGAGAACGCCATCATCACGCGGATGTTCTCGATGAACAGCTTCCGCGCCGAGCTGGACGCCCAGGGCCGGATCGTGATCCCGCCGCAGCACCAGCAGGACGCCGGACTGATGGCCGGCGAGGCCAAGGACGTGGTGATCGTCGGCGTCAAGGACCGGATCGAGATCTGGAACCCGCAGGCCCACCAGCGCTACCTGGCGCAGTACCAGGAGAGCTACCAGAAGATGGTGCGCACCTTCTAACGCGGTCACAATCATCCCACGCATACAGCACAGCGAAACGAGCGAGGAGAACGAGATGAGAATCCAGACACTCCCGGCGGGCAACAACAGCGTCAGGCTTGAGCTGCACGGCATCATCAACCTGCAGGCGTTCTTCCAGCTGGAGGAGGCGATCCTCAAGGTGATCAAGAAGAACGTCTTCAAGATCGAGCTGGAGATGTCGGACGTCAAGCACATGGATTACCGCGGAGTGGAGATCCTGGTGAAGCGGGCGGAACGGCTGCGCGGCTACGGCGGCGACCTGCTGCTGTGCGGCCTGTCGCCCTATTTGATCAACATCCTGCAGATGGCCGGCGCCGCCGGCACCTTCGAGATCGTGGCGCCGCAGACCCAGCCCCAGGGCGACCTGTTCCAGCGCCAGGACAAGGGCCTGCCGGCGGTAGCCTGAGGCCCGGCCGCGGGCGGCGGCTCATGGCGCAGTCCGAACAACGTCCGGCGCAGGCCGGATTCCACCACATCCCCGTTCTTTTACAGCAGTCGATCGGCTATCTCAACGTGCGGCCCGGCGGCCGCTATGTCGACGCCACGCTGGGCGGCGGCGGGCACAGCCGCAGGATCCTGGAGCGCTGCGCGCCCGGCGGTCTCGTCACCGGCATCGATCGCGACCCGCAGGCCCTGGCGGCCGCGCAACGCACGCTGGGCAGCTTCGCTGCCGGCAGCGCCGGCGGCGATGACGGCAGGTTCCGCGCGCTGCTGGCCAACTTCGACGAGCTCGGCCCGCGGCTGGCGGACCAGGCCGGCCGCATCGACGGCATCCTGTTCGACCTGGGCGTGTCCTCGCCCCAGATCGACCGGCCGGAGCGGGGTTTCAGCTTCCAGCACGACGGTCCATTGGACATGCGGATGGAAGCTTCGCCCCGGAAAGGGGCTTCGACCCTGACGGCGGCGGCAGTCATCAACGGGTACGATCTTGACCGGCTGACCACGGTGTTCCGGGAGTACGGCGAGGAGCACGCGGCCGCGCGGATCGCCCGGGCCATCGTCAAGAACCGGATGTTGAAGCCGTTGGAAACCACCGCCGAGTTGGCCGCGGTGGTCCGCGCCACCCGCCCGGCGATGCCGGCCAAGACCCTGGCCCGGATCTTCCAGGCGGTGCGGATCGAGGTCAATGACGAGTTGGGAGCGCTGCGGCGCGCGCTGGCATCGACCGTGCCGCTGCTGGCGCCGAAGGGCAGGATCGTGGTGATCTCGTACCACTCGCTGGAGGACCGGATCGTCAAGGAATTCTTCAAGCAGCAGGCCACCGGCTGCATCTGCCCGCCCGATCTGCCGGTCTGCGCCTGCGGCAGGAGCTCGGGGACACTGCGGATACTCACCGGCCGTCCGGTGACGGCCGACCAGGATGAACAACGGCGCA
>DATJQG010000135.1:0-6788 GCA_035506015.1 Candidatus Edwardsiibacteriota bacterium | reverse complement strand
GGTGAGCTTGGCGTGGGTGAAGCGTTCGTAGTGGCCCAGGTCCAGATCGGTCTCCGCTCCGTCGTCGGTGACAAATACCTCTCCGTGCTGGAACGGGCTCATCGTGCCGGGGTCGACGTTGAGGTAGGGGTCGAACTTCTGGATGTTGACCTTGAGGCCGCGGGCCTTCAGCAGGTAGCCCAACGACGCCGAGGCGATGCCCTTGCCCAGGCTGCTGACCACGCCGCCGGTGACGAAGATGAATTTGACTTTGCGTTTCATGATATCGTTCATAGCGCATTCAAAAAGGAAAACGCCACCCGGTCTGGATGACGTTTCCAAGTTTACATCATATCGCCCGCGATGTCAATTGAAAAAACCCCCGTCCCCGCTCAGCGCACCACCGTCACCCGCCCCACCGCGCTGCGCCCGCCCGCCGTCACCCGGTAGAGGTACACGCCGTCCGGTGCCGCGCCCGCGCGCCAGGTGTAGGCATGTCGGCCGGCCGCCTGCACGCCGCACTCGGTGCGCTGCAGCAGCTGCCCCGCCAGGTTGAAGATCTCCACCCGCACGGCGGCGGCCTGCGGCAGCTGGTAGCTGAAGGTGGCGGCGGCAGATGCGGGATTGGGGCAGGCCGCGTTCAGCTCGAACGCCCGCGGCGCCGGAGCGGCTACCGGCCCCTGTTCGACGCCGGCGGGCACCGAGACGAACATGCTGCAGGCCATGGCCGCGGAGGACGCCGGGATCTTGCGCACGGCCGTGCCGGTGTGGGCGCCGCCGGTGATCGAATCCGTGCCGTTGAGCCAGGTCACCGGGTAGGCGGTGCCGACGCTGTCGAAGTTGGCCTGCGTCCCGCTGTTCCAAAAGTCGGCCGCCTCGCCGTAGTTGGCCGAGTTCCAGAGGTCGGAGTAATAGCCGGCCGAGGTCTCGTCGGTCTCCTCCAGCGCCACGCCGTAGGGCCGGTTGCGGCTGGTGCCGTTGGTGGAGTTGCTGTTGACGTGGTTGCCGCTCCAGTACGTGCCGCTGGTGTAGGTGGTATCGATGTGGTAGATCAGCAGGCCCTGGCCGTAGAGCAGCGAGTCCCAGCGCACGCTGCTGAAGGTGCCCTGCGCGTTCTTGAGGCGGTTCTCCACCAGCCAGAACTGCTTGGTGGTGTCGCGCCCCAGCCTGGCCAGCTTGTAGCTGCCGCCGCTGGCGGTGGCCAGCGAGGCGTTGACCGTGTAGTAGCCGTCGCTGGTGACCAGCGTCGGGAGCAGCCATCCCAGGAACCGGCGCGACCAGGCGTCCAGCATCACCGGCCGGGCGTTGCTGCTGCCGTTGCCGCCCCAGCTGCCTCCGGCCATCAGCGAATAGTTGCCCAGCCCCTGGCCCTCGATCCCATTGGACGCCAGCGCCACGTCGTAAAGGTCGGGCAGCCCCAGGGCGTGGCCGAACTCGTGGCAGAACACGCCGCAGCCGATGATCGTGGTCCCGGCGTTGCCAGAATAATTGGTGCGCTCGGGCATGATGATGTACTTGTTGATCTTGACGTACTGCCCGGCGTGCCCGGTCCAGGCGTCATTGGTGGTGTAGTAGGTGGCCCCGCCGCCCCAGCTCGACAGCTGGAAGCTGTGCGACCAGATGTCGCTGGTGCTGCCGGTCTCCTCCGCGCCCTTGCCCGAGTGCACCACCCACAGCACGTCGACGTAGCCGTCGCCGTTCTGGTCGTAGGCCGCCTGCGAGAAATCGACGAAGGAATCGGCGTGGACCAGCACCTTGTTGATGAACTCGTAGACGTTGGCGGTGGTGCCGCTGTTCTGCCCGTAGTTGCCGCCGCCGTAGTAGGCCACGGTGTTGCCGCTGTTGCGCCAGGTATCGACGGCCCCGGAGCAGCTCATGGCGCTGTACGACATGTCGCGGTAATAATTGTTGACCGACTTGGCGCCGGCGGCGCTGCTGAACAGCATGGTCTGGAAATCGGCCTGGGTGTTGGTGCTGGCCTGGTTGGTGAAGTACCCCAGCACCACCGGGTAGCTGCGGCTGCCGCTGACCTTGGCCCCGCCGCCCTTGGCGCGCTGCTGGTCCAGCAGGCCGCCGGCCGGGCTGTCCATGCCGCGCGCCCGCATGGTTTCGAGGACCGCGGGTTCTTTCAGCCCGGGGCGCGGCGGCATCGCCGTGACGGCCGCGGCCGCGCAGGCCAGGGTCATGAAGCTAACAAATAGTTTCCTCATATTGATTCTCCAATAATTTTCCGCAATGGTTGATATTTCATTATAGTAGTCCCGCGGCGCCATGTCAATAGACCGCATCATTTCTTTTTATGCTTTCCTTCCCAGCCCCGGTCGGTCGGGGAGTAAAATTGCCTGTCCTTGATCTGGTCCGGCAGATGCTGCTGGTCGACCTCGGCGTCCGGGAACTGGTGGGCGTATTGGTACCCTTTGCCGTACCCGACGTTCTTCATCAGCTTGGTGACCGCGTTGCGGATCACCAGCGGCACCGGCAGCGCGCCGAAGCGCTGGATCGCCTCCTGCACCGCGCCGTAGGCCGTGTAGACCGCGTTGCTTTTGGGCGCCAGCGCCAGGTAGGCCGCGGCCTGGGCCAGGGCCAGCTCGCCCTCGGGCGTGCCCAGGAAATGGTAGGCTTCCTTGGCCTGGTTGGCCACCAGCAGCGCCATCGGGTCGGCGTTGCCGATGTCCTCGGTGGCGAAGCGGATCATCCGGCGAGCCACGTACAGCGGGTCCTCGCCCGCCGCCAGCATCCGCCCCAGCCAGTAGATCGCCGCGTCGGGATCGGAATCGCGCAGCGATTTGTGCAGCGCCGAGATCAGGTTGTAGTGCTCCTCGCCGGCCTTGTCGTACAACAGCGACTTCTGCTGCATCGCCTCCTCGGCGTCCGCCAGCGTGACCCTTCGGGTCTTGTCGCTTCCTTCCTTGATCGTCGAGACGGCCAGCTCCAGCGCGTTGAGCGCGGTGCGGGCGTCGCCGTGGCACTGTTGCGCCAGGAACTCCAGGGCTTGGTCCTCGGCCTCGACGTGAAGCTCCTTCAGCGCCTTGTCCTGCGCGACCGCGCGCTGCAGGATCAGCCTGATGTCCGGCTCCTCGAGCCCCTTCAGGATCAGCACCTTGGCCCGCGACAGCAGCGCCGAGATCACCTCGAACGAGGGGTTCTCGGTGGTGGCGCCGATCAGCGCGATGGTGCCCTTCTCCACGTGCGGCAGGAAGGCGTCCTGCTGGGCCTTGTTGAAGCGGTGGATCTCGTCGACGAACAGCACGGTGCGCGCGCCCTTCGACGCCCACTGCCGCTCGGCGTCGCGGATCACCTCCTTGATCTCCTTGATGCCGCTGGTCACGGCCGAGAACTCCAGGAAGTTGACCCGGGACGCCGTGGCCAGGATCCGCGCCAGCGTGGTTTTGCCGCTGCCCGGCGGCCCCCAGAAGATCAGCGAGGGCAGCTCGCCCGACTCCACGATCTTGCGCAGCACCTTGCCCGGCCCGATGATGTGCTCCTGCCCCACGACCTCATCCAGCGTTTTGGGGCGCATCCGGTCGGCCAGCGGCGACGGCCGCTCGCCGCGGTCCTCCCTGATAAAGAGATCCTCTTCCTTCCTCATTCCTTATTCCTTACTCCGTCATTGCGAGCCCGGCTCAGTGCCTGACGTGCGTGGCAATCAATCGGTAACCGTCATTGCGGGCCCGGCATCCCGCCGCACGGGCGTGGCGATCTACCGCATACCGCATCCTGGCCACAGGATCATACTATTCAATTGTAGAGTATTGCCAGTCGGCGGATCGCTTCGTGCGTTCAGGAGGTAGAGCCCTCCTCGCCATGACCGAAGCGGGATCGGGTCGTAAAGCAATCGAGCTACCAAGCGTCGGCGCCTGATAGCTCGCAAACGGGGACGTTGCCTACAGCTTCTTCAGCAGCCGCAGCAGCTGCAGCCGCCACACCATCCACACCGCCTCGTAGACGATCTTCTTGTTCATCTTGCTCTGCCCCATCTTGCGCTCCTCGAACACGATCGGCACCTCGGTCACCTTGAAGCCCTTGTAGTAGGCGTTGAAGTGCATCTCGATCTGGAAGGCGTAGCCGTTGGACTTGATGCGGTCGAGGTTGATGGCCTCCAGCACCGCGCGGCGGTAGCACTTGAAGCCCGCGGTCAGGTCGCGCACCGGCACGCCGGTGACGATCCGGGCGTAGATGTTGGCGAAGTACGACAGCAGCAGCCGCCGCAGCGGCCAGTTGACCACGTTGATGCCCTTGATGTAGCGCGAGCCGATCACCAGGTCGTACTGCTTGATCTTGTCGAGGAAGACGTCGAGCGTGGCCGGCGGGTGCGAGAAATCGGCGTCCATCTCGCAGACGTAGTCGTACTGCTTGGTCAGCGCCCACTTGAACCCGGTAACGTAGGCCGTGCCCAGCCCCATCTTGCCCGGCCGGTGGATGACGTTGATCCGCGGGTCCTTGGCCGCCATCGTGTCCAGCAGCTGCCCCGTGCCGTCCGGCGAGTTGTCGTCGATCACCAGCACCTCGATCGCCGGATCGCGGGCCAGGATCTGCTCGACGATGATCGGGATGTTGTCCTTCTCGTTGTAGGTCGGGATGATCACCAGGCATTTCATCGGACACCTGCGGATGCGGTTCGCGGACGGATCGTTGATCGAGACTACGGCCCGGGATGCGGTATTGTTCCAGCGTCGATGCGATAACTATACCATAGAACATGATGGTGGGTCAATAAAAAAGCCATCGCTGCGATGGCGAGATCGGGCCGGCGGTGCCCATCCTACTGCTGCAGGATGTCCCAGACCGAGTCGACCGTCAGCTTGTTCAGGCAGTTGTAATGGCCGAACCGGCAGGTCCGTTGGTAGCAGGGGCTGCAGGGCTCGTGCGCGTACAGCACGGCGTGGCCGGCGCCCCAGGGCCGGGTCCAGGCCGGCTTGGTCGAACCGAACAGCGCCATTGTCTTGGTACCGACCGCGGCGGCCAGGTGCATCACGCCGGTGTCGTTGGTAACGAAGGCCACGCAGTGCGCGATCAGCGCCGCGCTCTGCCGCAGGTCGGTGCCGCCGGCCAGCGAGACGGCCGTGGTGCCGATGTTGCGCTCGATCTCCTTGCACAGCCGCGACTCGTCCAACGAGCCGAAGATCAGGACGCGCGCCCCCGCGTCCTTGAGCCGCCGCCCCAGCTCGATCCAGCGCGCGGCCGGCCAGCGCTTGGCCGGCCCGTAGGCCGCCCCCGGCCCGAACCCGATCACCCGCCGGCCTTCCAGCCCGCGCTGAGCCAGCCACTGCTGTGCCCACTTGATCTCGTCCTCGGCCAGGTACACCTCGGGCGGTGCGACCGCGGCGCCGTCGCCCAGCAGCGCCAGGTAATCCTCGATCAGGTGCCTGGCCCGGAACGCCCGTTTGTCGTACGGCAGCGACCGGCTGAGGAACATGCCCCGCCACTCGCTGTCGTAGCCGACGCGTGCCGGGATGCCCGCCAGCGCCGCGATCAGCGCCGAGGACAGCGACAGCGGCAGCACGTAGCAGCAGCCGTACCTTTTGTTCCTGAGGCGCGCCGCGGTCAGCCACAGCGGCTCGTTCCGCTCGAACGCGATGACCTCGGCGATGTGCGGGCCGTGGTCGAACAGCGCCGCCACGCGTTGGTGCGCCAGCACGCTGATGCGGGCGTCCGGAGCCGAGCGCCGCAGCGCGGCGATGAAACCGGTGGCCATCACCGCATCGCCGATCCAGTTGGGGGCGCGCACCAGGATGTTGGCGGATCGTTCGCTCATCGTGTCCGTTTCATGAGAACAGCAGCAGCGACAGGTGTTTCAGCAGCATCGGCCGGATGGCCCGGTGCACGTCGTCGGCCGTGATCTCGCGCAGGCAGCGGTGGTGCCCGCGGGGGCAGCGTTCCGACCCGTGCAGGGCGCAGGGCCGGCAGTCGAGCTTGCGCTCGATTACCATGCTCTCCTTGCGCCAGGGTGCGAAGCCGAACTCCCTGACCGTGGGCCCGAACAAAGCGATCACCGGCACGCCGCAGGCCTCGGCGACGTGCATCGCGCCGCTGTCGTTGCTGACCAGCAATGCCGCCCGCGACAGGACCCAGACCAACTGCGGCAGCGGCAGTTTCCCGCACAGGTCGCGCACCGCGAAGGGCACGGCGGCCGCGATCGCGGCGGCGATGGGCGCGTCCGCCGCGTCGCCCACCAGTACGATGTCCCACTTGGCCGTGCCGATCTTCCGCACCAGCTCGGCGAAGCGCTCGGACGGCCAGCGCTTGGTGGGCCAGTGCGCGCCCGGCGCGATGGCGATGAACGGCCGGCCCGGCAGCGGCACGGCCGGGTCCCGCTGCGGGTAGAGCTTGGGCCGGGCGTTGGCCGCGGAGACGCCGAGCCGTTCCAGCGCCCGCAGGTAGCGCTCGGCCACCGTGGCGAACCTCCCGCCGCGGCCGATGCCGCGCACCAGCAGCCGCCGCCGCAGCGTGTCCCGGGGCCACGTGATGCGTCGCCCGGCGCGGACGCAGCGGGCGATCACCCGGCTGCGGGCGTTCCCCTGGAGGTCGATCACGCAGTCGTAGCGCTGGCGCGGCAGCCGGTGGCAGAACGCCAGCAGGCCGCGCAATCCCTTGTGCTCGCCGCGTTCGTCGAAACCCAGCACCCGGCGCAGGCGCGGGTCGCCGGCCAGCAGCCCGGCGAACCGTTCCTTGCAGACGAAGTCGATCTCGACCTCCGGGGCATGACGGCGCAGCGCCTCCAGCGCGGCGGTGGCCAGCACGATGTCGCCGATCGCCCCCAGCCTGATCACCAGCACCTTCTTCATTTGATCCGCTCCACCGCGGCCAGC
>DATJQG010000134.1:0-8050 GCA_035506015.1 Candidatus Edwardsiibacteriota bacterium | reverse complement strand
AGGCCCACTTCGGCGGCCAGCGGTTCGGCGAGATGGAGGTCTGGGCGCTGGAATCCTACGGCGCGGCCTATACCCTGCAGGAGATCCTGACCGTCAAGTCCGACGATGTCCAGGGCCGGCAGCGGGTCTACGAAGCAATCGTCAAGGGCGAGAACCTGCCCGAGCCCGGCACACCGGCAAGCTTCGACGTGCTGGTCAAGGAACTGCAGGGGCTGTGCCTCGACGTACAACTGCGGAAGGAGGATGACGATGCTGGCAGATAAAGCGGCCGCCACCCACGACAGCGACACCAAGATCTACGACTTCGACTCGATCCGGCTGAAGCTGGCCTCGCCCGAGCAGATCCGGTCGTGGTCGTTCGGCGAGGTCACCAAGCCCGAGACCATCAATTACCGCACCTTCAAGCCCGAGCGCGACGGCCTGTTCTGCGAGAAGATCTTCGGGCCGACCAAGGACTGGGAGTGCAACTGCGGCAAGTACAAGAAGATCAGGTTCCGGGGCGTGGTCTGCGACCGCTGCGGCGTGGAGGTCACGCTCTCCAAGGTGCGGCGCGAGCGGATGGGCCACATCGGGCTGGCCGTGCCCGTGGCCCACATCTGGTTCTTCAAGTCGCTGCCCTCGCGCATCGGCCAGCTGCTGGACCTGTCGATCCGCGACCTGGAGCGGGTGCTGTACTACGAGTCCTACATCGTGATCGATCCCGGCCCATCGGAGTTCAAGAAGTTCCAGCTGATCAACGAGGAGCAGCTGATCGCGGCCGAGGACAGCCACGGCAAGAGCTTCGTCGCCAAGATGGGCGCCGAGGCCATCCGCGAGCTGCTGCGCGAGATCAACGTCGACGACCTCTCCGCCGAGCTGAAGGCCCACCTGATGCGCGAGACCTCGGGCGAGCTGAAGAAGGACCTGCTGAAGCGGCTGCGGGTGGTGGAGGCCTTCCGCCAGTCCGGCAACCGCCCCGAATGGATGATCCTGTCGGTGATCCCGGTGATCCCGCCCGACCTGCGGCCGCTGGTGCCGCTGGAGGGCGGCCGCTTCGCCACCTCGGACCTCAACGACCTCTACCGCCGGGTGATCACCCGCAACAACCGGCTCAAGAAGATCATCGAGATGCGGGCGCCGGAGATCATCCTGCGCAACGAGAAGCGGATGCTGCAGGAGGCGGTGGACGCGCTGTTCGACAACGGGCGGCGGTCGCGGGCCATCAAGGGCCGCGGCAACCACGAGCTCAAGAGCCTGTCCGACATCCTGCGCGGTAAGCAGGGACGGTTCCGCCAGAACCTGCTGGGCAAGCGGGTCGATTACTCGGGCCGCTCGGTGATCGTGGTCGGCCCCGAGCTCAAGCCCTACCAGTGCGGCCTGCCCAAGAGCATGGCGTTGGAGCTGTTCAAGCCGTTCATCATCAAGAAGCTGGAGGAGAAGGGCTACGTCCAGAGCGTCAAGGGCGCCAAACGGCTGGTGGAGAAGGAGAAGCCCGGCGTCTGGGAGATCCTGGAGGAGATCGTCAAGGAGCACCCGGTGCTGCTCAACCGCGCCCCGACCCTGCACCGCCTGGGCATTCAGGCCTTCGAGCCGGTGCTGATCGAGGGCAAGGCCATCAAGATCCACCCGCTGGTCTGCACGGCCTTCAACGCCGACTTCGACGGCGACCAGATGGCGGTGCACGTGCCGCTGTCCTACGAGGCCCAGATCGAGGCGGCCACCCTGATGCTGTCCACCAACAACGTGCTGCTGCCGGCCTCGGGCTGGCCGGTGGTCACGCCCAAACAGGACATCACCATCGGCTGCTACTACCTGACCAAGCCGCGGGCCGGGGCCCGGGGCGAGGGCAAGGTGTTCGCCAGCCAGCAGGAAGTGGTGATGGCCTACCAGAACGACGTGGTCGACATCCACGCCAAGATCAAGGTGCGGATCGACGGCCGGCTGATCGAGACCACCGTGGGGCGCGTGATCTTCAACCAGATCGTGCCGCCGGAGCTGGGCTTCATCAACGAGACCCTGGTGCAGAAGGGCCTGGACAAGCTGGCCTACAACGCCTTCCGCAAGCTGGGCAACTACCGCACCGCGATGTTCATGGACGAGATCAAGAAGGTCGGCTTCGAGTTCGCCACCAAGGGCGGGGTCACCATCAGCGTCTCGGACATCGTGATCCCGGCCGACAAGCAGGCCATGGTCAAGACCGGCAGCGAGGAGACCGACAAGATCAACCGGCTGTACCAGAAGGGCGTGATCACCGACGCCGAGCGCTACAACAAGGTGATCGACACCTGGACCCACGTCAACAACCAGGTCACCGACAAGCTGATCACCGGCCTGAAGGAGGACAAGGGCGGGTTCAACCCGGTGTACATGATGATCGACTCCAAGGCCCGCGGCAACGTGGAGCAGGTGCGGCAGCTGGGCGGCATGAAGGGGCTGATGTCCAAGCCGCAGAAGCGGCTCACCGGCCAGGAGATCATCGAGGCGCCGATCCTCAACAGCCTCAAGGACGGCCTGACCGTGGTGGAGTACTTCATCTCGACCCACGGCGCGCGGAAAGGTTTGGCGGATACTGCTTTGAAGACCAGCGAGGCCGGCTACCTGACCCGCCGGCTGGTGGATGTGGCCCAGGACGTGATCATCACCGAGGAGGACTGCGGCACCATCATGGGCGAGGACCGCGGCGCGCTGAAGGAGGGCGAGGAGGTGATCGAGTCCCTGCGCGACCGGATCCTGGGCCGGGTGACGATGGAGGACGTCGCCAACCCGATCACCGGCGAGATGATCGTCCGCAACGGCGACGAGATCACCGAGGAGGAGGCCGAGGAGATCGAGGAGGCCGGCATCGAGAAGGTGCGGATCCGCTCGGTGCTGACCTGCGAGGCCCGGCGCGGCCTGTGCCGCAAGTGCTACGGCCGCAACCTGGGCACCGGCAAGATGGTCGACCTGGGCGAGGCCACCGGCGTGATGGGCGCCCAGAGCATCGGCGAGCCCGGCACCCAGCTGACGCTGCGCACCTTCCACATCGGCGGCACCTCGTCGCGCATCGCGGCCCAGAGCAAGGTCACGGCCAAGCTGCCCGGCACCCTGGAGTTCAAGAGCCTGGAGACCATCACCCGCGAGTCGGGCGAGCTGGTGGTGATCAACCGCGACGGCGAGATCGTGCTCAACGGCGACAAGGCCGGCGCCAAGACCCGGTTCACGGTGCCCTACGCCACGGTGCTGCGGGTGGGCGACAAGGCCCGGGTCAACACCGGCGACGTGATGTTCGAGTGGGACCCGCACACCGCGGCGATCCTGGCCGAGCACGCCGGCGCCATCCGGTTCGTGGACCTGGTGCCCGACATCACGGTGGCCGAGGAGTTCGACGAGATCACCGGCATGCGCCGCCCGATCGTGATCGAGAGCAAGGACAAGACCATGTACCCGCACATCGACATCGTGGACAAGCGGGGCAAGGCGCTGTCTTCCTACCCCATCCCGATCGGCGCCCGGATCATGGTGCAGCACGAGCAGAAGGTCTCGGCCGGCGAGTTCATCGCCAAGACGCCGCGCGAGATCTCCAAGTCGCGCGACATCACGGCCGGCCTGCCGCGGGTGGCCGAGCTGTTCGAGGCCCGCAAGCCCACCGACCCCGCCGTGGTCACCGAGATCGACGGCCGCATCAAGTACGGCGAGATCACCAAGGGCCAGCGCACCATCGTGGTGCGCAACGAGAACGGCGAGGAGCGCAACTACCTGATCCCGCCGGGCAAGCACCTCTACGTGCGCGAGGGCGACAAGGTGCGGGCCGGCGAGAAGCTGACCGAGGGCAGCATCAACCCCCACGACATCCTGCGGATCAAGGGCACGGCCGCGGTGCAGGTCTACCTGGTCAACGAGATCCAGGAGGTCTACCGGCTCAACGGCGTGTCCATCAACGACAAGCACATCGAGGTGATCGTCCGCCAGATGCTGCAGAAGGTCAAGATCGAGAACCCCGGCGACACCATCTTCATCGAGGGCGACGAGGTCGACAAGGCCGTGGTGCGCGAGGAGAACGAGCGGGTGCTGCGCCAGGGCGGCCGCCCCGCCACCTTCGTCTCGCTGCTGATGGGCATCACCAAGGCGGCGCTGTCCACGGCCAGCTGGGTGTCGGCGGCGTCGTTCCAGGAGACCACCCGGGTGCTGACCGAGGCCACGGTCCAGGGCAAGAACGACTTCCTGCTGGGGCTGAAGGAGAACGTGATCGTCGGCCGGCTGATCCCCGCCGGGACGGGCCTGCGGCGCTACCGCGGCCTGAAGATCGTGCCCCAGCCCGAGAAGGAACAGGACCGGGAAAAGGTCGAAAGCGAATAAGAAATCATCACCGGCACAGCCCGCCCTGCCAAGGGCGGGCTTTTTCATGCCGGGCGCCTGACCGTAAAGGACGAAGTCGTAGTGAAATAGCGTTGATCCGATCAAATGACAATTTTTCCGGCTTGGAGGGGCAAAAATAAATAAAATATAGTCATAAATCTGTTGACATTTTGAGGATTTTATATTATAATACTCGTTCTGCAAATTTCTCTAAATTTTTAATTCTCTAAGGGATACGGGATTTGGAGAAAAACCGGGCCGAGTGGATCGGACCGGCTTAGTTATTTTTTTGTCCGGCAGTCCCATCATCCACCGTTAAATCGTCAAGGAGCGCGAATGCCCACTGTCAACCAGCTGATCCGGCACGGCCGCCACCAGGACAAGAAGAAGACCAAGGCGCCGGCCATGACCAACTGCCCCCAGCGCCGCGGGGTCTGCACCCGCGTCTACACCACCACGCCCAAGAAGCCGAACTCGGCGCTGCGCAAGGTGGCCAAGGTGCGGCTGTCGAACGGATTCGAGGTGGTGACCTACATCCCGGGCGAGGGCCACAACCTGCAGGAGCACTCGATCGTGATGGTGCGCGGCGGCCGCGTCAAGGACCTGCCGGGCGTGCGCTACCACATCGTGCGCGGCACGCTGGACGCCGCCGGCGTCGACGGCCGCAAGAACAGCCGCTCGCTCTACGGCACCAAGCGCGCCAAGAAGACGGCTTAACCGCGTTGAACGTCGGACGTACTAACGTTGAACGTAATTGTTCATTGTTCACTGCTAATTGGTAATTGAAAAATGCCGAGAAAGAAACGCGTCATCCATAAGGAGGTCCTGCCGGACCCCAAGTACCACGACACGCTGGTCACGCTGTTCATCAACAACCTGATGAAGCGGGGCAAGAAGAGCACCGCCGAGACCATCTTCTACGACGCGGTGTCGATCGTCGAGTCCAAGACCAAGCAGTCCGGCATCGACGGCTTCAAGCAGGCGCTGAACAACATCAAGCCGGTGCTCGAGGTCAGGCCCCGCCGGGTGGGCGGCGCCACCTACCAGGTGCCGATGGAGGTCAAGCCCGAGCGGCGCGTGGCGCTGGCCATCCGCTGGATGATCGCCTACTCGCGGCTGCGGGCCGAGAAGACCATGCGCGACCGGCTGGCCGGCGAGATCATGTCGGCCCTCAAGAACGAGGGCGGCTCGATCAAGAAGAAAGAGGACGTCCACAAGATGGCCGAGGCCAACAAGGCCTTCGCGCATTACCGCTTCTAGGGCTTCGCCCTTTCCCCGGTTTCTATTCGCAATCCATCGTTCGTCACGTCACCTGTCGTCATCTGTAATCGCGTTTCGAGGAATGTAGACGGTCACCCAGCCGGCTGCTGAACGAACGGGAACAAAGGGTCGGCGGCCAGGTCGCAAGAAAGCAGTTACACATGTCGCAGGGATTCCCCCTAGATAAGACCCGGAACATCGGCATCATGGCCCACATCGATGCCGGCAAGACCACCACCACCGAGCGGATCCTGTTCTACACCGGCAAGGTCCACCGCATCGGCGAGGTCCACGACGGCGCGGCCACCATGGACTGGATGGAGCAGGAGAAGGAACGCGGCATCACCATCACGTCGGCCGCCACCACCTGCGCCTGGCGCGAGCACCGCATCAACATCATCGACACCCCGGGCCACGTCGACTTCACGGTCGAGGTGGAGCGCTCTTTGAGAATCCTGGACGGCGCGGTCGCCATCTTCTGCGCCGTGGGCGGCGTCGAGCCCCAGAGCGAGACCGTCTGGCGCCAGGCCGACCGCTACCACATCCCGCGCATCGCGTTCATCAACAAGATGGACCGGGTGGGCGCCGACTTCGAGGACGCGGTGGCGATGATGCGCCAGCGGCTGGCCGCCAACGCCGTGCCGCTGCAGCTGCCGGTCGGCAAGGAGGACGCCTTCGCCGGCGTGATCGACCTGGTGGCGATGACGGCCCTGACCTTCACCGGGCTGGAGGACGGCCTGGTGGAGACCGGCGAGATCCCCAGGGACCTGATGGCCGCGGCCAAGGCCGCGCGCAACCACCTGGTGGAGCAGGTGGCCGAGTACGACGACGAGGCCATGCACCTCTACGTCGAGGGCCAGCCGATCCCCGGTGACGTGCTGATGCGGGCCATCCGCAAGGGCACGCTGGCGGTCAAGATGTTCCCGGTGCTGTGCGGCGCCTCGTTCAAGAACAAGGGCGTGCAGCCGCTGCTGGACGCGGTGGTCGACTACCTGCCCTCGCCGATCGACCTGCCGCCGATCACCGGGACCAATCCCTACACCGGCCAGAAAGAGGAACGCAAGGACGATCCCGCCCAGCCGCTGGCCGCCCTGGTGTTCAAGATCGCGACCGACCCCTACGTCGGCAGGCTGTCGTTCATCCGCATCTACTCCGGCACCCTGGAGTCCGGCTCCGGCGCCTACAACAGCAACCTGGAGCGGATGGAGCGCATCAACCGCCTGCTGCTGATGCACGCCAACAAGCGCGAGGAGATCGAGACCGCCTCGGCCGGCGACATCGTCGCCGTAGTGGGGCTGAAGGAGTCGCGCACCGGGCACACCCTGTGCGACAAGGCCCACCCCATCGTGCTGGAGCAGATGAAATTCCCGGACCCGGTGATCTCGGTGGCGGTCGAGCCCAAGTCCAAGGCCGACCAGGAAAAACTGTCGATGGCCCTGTCAAAGCTGGCCGACGAGGACCCCACCTTCAAGGTGCGCTACGACGAGGAGACCGGCCAGACCCTGATCGCCGGCATGGGCGAGCTGCACCTCGACATCATCGTCGACCGCATGAAGCGGGAGTTCTCGGTGGGGGCCAACGTCGGCAAGCCGCAGGTCAGCTACCGCGAGACCATCCGCAAGGCGGCCCGGGCCAACACCAAGTTCGTCCGCCAGACCGGCGGCCACGGCCAGTACGGGCACGTGGTGATCACCATCGAGCCGCAGCAGCCGGGCGCCGGCATCGAGTTCGTCAACGACGTGGTGGGCGGCACGGTGCCCAAGGAGTACATCAAGCCGGTGGAGAAGGGCGTGCGCGAGGCCCTGGAATCGGGCGTGCTGGCCGGCTACCCGGTGGTCGACGTCAAGGTGACCCTGGAGGACGGCTCCTACCACGAGGTCGACTCGTCGGAGCTGGCGTTCAAGATCGCGGGCTCGATGGCGGTGCGCGAGGCGCTGGAAAAGGCCGGCGCGATGCTGCTGGAGCCGATCATGAGCGTCGAGGTGGTGGTGCCCGAGGTCTACATGGGCGAGGTGATGGGCGACCTGACGGCGCGGCGCGGCAAGATCCTGGGGCTGGTCAAGCGCAAGGATTCCCAGGTGATCGCCAGCCTGGTGCCGCTGTCCGAGATGTTCGGCTACGCCACGCGGCTGCGCTCGCTGTCCCAGGGCCGGGCCATCCACACCATGCAGTTCTCGCGCTACGAGGAAGTGCCCCAGTCGATCGCCGAGGAGATCGTGGCCAAGACCTCGGGAAAATACTGAGCCCGAAATACCTTTCCCGCGAAAAACACGAAAAGACGCTGGATTGTTTTCGCACCTTGCGCGTGTTGAGCGGGGACAAGAATATCAATTAAGATTCTCATAGGAGAGACCACCATGGCGAAGGCGAAATTCGAACGGACCAAGCCGCACGTGAACATCGGGACGATCGGTCACGTGGACCACGGCAAGACGACGTTGACGTCGGCGATCACGAAATACCTGGCGGCGAAGGG
>DATJQG010000133.1:0-2508 GCA_035506015.1 Candidatus Edwardsiibacteriota bacterium | reverse complement strand
AATCGCGCGCTCAGTTGCTGGTTGCCCATGATGGTCAGGTCCATGTTCACTCCGTCCTTTCGTGTTCACTGTTTCAATTGACATGGCATATTCTATCCATCAGGCCCGACAAAAAACCCTCGCCTATCCGGCGAGGGCATGATCACTGATCGGATTATTGCCACGAGTTCAAGGTAGGACCTGGTTCCGCCAGCTCGAATGCGACCATGTCCGTTGTGGCGGATGAGCCCGCGCGACCTACAGGTCGTGATAGTTCTGCGCGGCGATGATCAGCGCGATCAGTGCGACCAGCCCCGCGCCGGCGAGGATCCCCTTCCGCCACCAGTGGCTGTAGGTCTTCGGTGCCGCGGGCTGTGCGGCCGCCGGTTTGATCGCGGCAGTGGAACCGTTTTTCGCCGTCGAGTCGCTCGCTGTGGTCATGGCCGGCGCCGCTGTAGTGGCGGGCGTTGTCACGGATGTCGTATCGGGACTCGCGTTGGCGGGTGGCGCCTGCTGCGCCCGGCAGACCGGTGCGCCGGCAAGCAACAGGCATGCGATCACGAGCAGCGATGTCGCTTTCATTGCAGGATCCTTGATGAATATTCATCGATCAGGCCCTTCGCGATCACGAAGGGCCTGATGTTCATTCGATCCGCAGCTCCGTGCCGGCGTCGAACAGGTGCGCGGCCTCGGGCTTGAAGCCCAGCTTGAGGTGCGCGCCCTGCTCGTACTGGACGTTGCCCTCGGTGCGGACCACGGCCTTGGTGCCGTCGGCCAGCGTGGCGTAGATCAGCGACTCGCCGCCCAGCTGCTCGACCAGGTCCACCGCGGCCTTGAAGCCCTTCTCCCTGCTGCTTTCCAGCTCCATGTCCTCGGGCCGCACCGCCAGCACCACCTCCGGGCCGGGCTGGTGCGCCTTGTAATGATGGTGCAGGTCGAGCTCGAGGTCGTGGTGCTTGAAGCGGAACTTGCCGTGGCCGTGCAGCAGCTGGCCGCGGAACTGGTTGATGCCGGGCGTGCCGATGAAGTTCGCCACGAACAGGTTGGCCGGCCGGTGGTACATCTTGAGCGGCTCGTCCACCTGCTGCAGCTTGCCCTCCCTGACCACGGCGATGCGGTCGCCCAGGGTCATGGCCTCGGTGCGGTCGTGGGTGACGTAGACGGCCGTGGTCTCCAGCTGTTGCTGCAGCTTCTTGAGCTCGGCCCGGGTCTGGGTGCGCAGCTGGGCGTCGAGGTTGGACAGCGGCTCGTCGAACAGGAAGACCTTGGGCTGTTTGACGATGGCCCGGGCCAGGGCCACCCGCTGGCGCTGGCCGCCCGACAGCTCGCGCGGCTTGCGGTCCAGGTACTCGAACATCGACAGCATCCGGGCCGTGTCCTCGACCTGGTGCTCGATGATGTGCCTCTCGACCTTGGCCATCTTCAGGCCGAAGGCGATGTTGTCGCGCACCGTCATGTGCGGGTACAGCGCGTAGTTCTGGAACACCATCGCCACGCCGCGGTCCTTGGGCGCCACGTCGTTGACCGGCACCCCGTCGATCGCGATGGTCCCCGCGCTGACCGGCTCCAGGCCGGCGATCATCCGCAGGATGGTGGTCTTGCCGCAGCCCGAGGGGCCGACCAGCACCAGGAACTCGTTGTGCCGCACCGCCAGGGTGACGTCGTCGACCGCGGTGACCTTGCCGCCGTAGACCTTGGTCAGGTTGTCGAGCTTGACTTCGGCCATCGAACACCTTCGTTGCGCTTGCAAATGGGTCTATCGTTGATCAGGGTCATGGCCATAACCGCAGGCAGACGCTGCCGGTGTGGGTGACGTCGACCGCCACCGTGACCGGGCGGGGCTCCGCGTTGCCGGCCGGCAGCCGGTCGAGCCAGACGCAGTCGCCCGGCGTGAGATCGCAGGTGCAGCGCTCGATCCGGCACAGCGGCTCGGGATTACCCGGGCCGTAGGGCGCGCCCGCCTCCAGCTGCGGCCGCAGTGCGGCGATGCCGGCCGCGTCGTCGCAGCGGCAATCGGCCTGGGGCGACGGCAGCGCCGACTGGATCACGCTGCGGTGGTTCTCGGCGTACTCCTCGATCGCCACCAGCGTTTCGCCCAGCCGGGCCGGCTTGACCGTGAACCCGGCGGCCTGCTTGTGGCCCCCGGCCTGCACGAAATTCGCGGCCAGGGCCTTGAGCATGGCCGTGAAGTCGAACGGCTCGTAGCCGCGGCACTCGCCGACGTGCAGGCCGTTCCGGACACCGATCACCACGGTGGGATAGCCGGTGGCGTCGCGCAGCCGGCCCGCCAGCGGGCCGATCATCTCCGGCGGCAGTTGCTCGTCCACGATCACGCTGATCGGGTCGCGCTCCGGATTGAGCCTGCCCTGTTTCTGCTGGACCTGCTCCTGCAGCCGGGCGCGCCACTCCTGCTGGCCGCGCCACAGTTCCCTGATGTGGGCCGCGTCCGCGCCGCCGGCCAGCAGCCGCAGGGTCTCGTGGTCCGGCCCGTCGCTTTTCCCCTTCGACAGCAGGCCGACCAGCCGCTCG
>DATJQG010000132.1:0-7618 GCA_035506015.1 Candidatus Edwardsiibacteriota bacterium | reverse complement strand
GACAGCAGCGTCACCGCCGCGGTGCCGCTGCCGGTGCCGCCCAGCCGGACCGTCCGTGCGGTGGCCGGCGCGCCGCCGGCGGACGCCGCCGCGATCGCAGCAGCGGACAGTACTATCATCGGTCTATTGATCATACCTTAGTAAAAATAACCGCAATGCCGGGCAAAGTCAAGCGCTGCCCGGCGGGGTTTTACCCTTTGACAATCCAGGCCTTATTTGCTATTATTATCGATGGACCCGACATATATATATTGGATGCGCCATGACGGGCCAGGATTCCCTGTTCTTCGCAATATCAATCCACCGATGTCATCCTGAGGGAAGGATCCCCTGCCCGATCGCCGAATGATCTTTGATCGGGTTTGATCCTTCGTCCGCCCGGCCCGGCGCGGTTCTCAGAATGACGTACGAAACAGCAAGGACCGTATGCCAACCGTTCGCACCCGTTTCGCGCCCAGCCCCACCGGCTACATGCACATCGGCAACCTGCGCACCGCGCTCTACGAGTACCTGATCGCCCGGAGCCAGGGCGGCACCTTCATCCTGCGGATCGAGGACACAGACGCCGAGCGCTTCGTCGAGGGGTCGGTCGCCGCCATCTACAAGACGCTGGCGATGTGCGGCCTGCGGCACGACGAGGGCCCGGACGTGGGCGGCCCCTACGGCCCCTACGTCCAGAGCCAGCGCAAGGAGATCTACCTGGACCACGCCCGGAAACTGGTGGCGGCCGGCGGCGCGTATTACTGCTTCTGTTCGAAAGAGCGCATCGACGGTTTGCGCGACGCCTGCGAAGCCAGACACGAAGTGTTCAAGTACGACGGGCACTGCAAGGAGATCCCCAAGGACGAGGTGGCGGCGCGGATCAGGAACGGCGAGGCCTGCGTGGTGCGCCAGGCGATCCCGGCCGGGTCGACCACCATCCACGACGAGCTGTTCGGCGACATCACGGTCGACCACGGCCAGCTGGACGAGAACGTGCTGCTGAAGAGCGACGGCCTGCCCACCTACAACTTCGCCAACGTGGTGGACGACCACCTGATGCGGATCACCCACGTGGTGCGCGGCTCGGAGTACCTTTCGTCCGCGCCCAAGTACGACCTGCTGTATCGGGCGTTCGGCTGGGAGATCCCGTCCTACGTGCATTTGCCGCTGATCATGAAGGACCACAGCCGCAAGCTCTCCAAGCGGCACGGCGACCCGTCGTTCGAGGACCTGATCGGCGCGGGGTTCCTCAAGGACGCGGTGCTGAACTACATCCTGCTGCTGGGCTGGAACCCCAAGGACGGGCGCGAATTCTTCACGCTGGACGAGATGACGCGGGCCTTCTCCATCGCTGGCCTCAACAAGTCACCGGCCATCTTCGACCTCGAGAAGCTGAAATGGATGAACGGCGAGTATGTCCGAAAGTTGAATGTCGATAGTTTTAATGAACTGGCGCGGCCATATATAAAGCAGGCCATCAAGAGGAACGACATCGACCTCCGCAAGGTCGCGGCGCTGGTGCAGCAGCGCACGCTGATCCTGTCGGACATCCCGGCCCGGATCGATTTCATCGACGCCCTGCCGGACTACGACCGCGGCCTGTTCGTCAACAAGAAGGCCAAGACCGACCTGGTCAATTCCCGCGAGTTCCTCAAGATCTGCCGCGAGGAGCTGGAGAAGGTGGGAACGTGGGACCACGAGGCGATCCAAAAAGCGCTGTTCGCGGTGATCGAGGGCAAGAGCGTCAAGGCCAACACCTTTCTGACCCCGCTGCGCATCGCGCTGTCGGGCCGCGAGGTCACGCCGGGCGGCGCCACCGAGCTGGCGGAAATACTGGGCAAGCAGGAGACTTTGGCAAGGATCCAACGGGGTATCGGCCGCCTGTCGTCTAACTGACACCATCAACTGAGCGTTGGCAATGTTGCATCAGCGTTCACTGCGTGCTCTCGGCCTTGCCGCAATTTTCGCAACGCCCGCGCTGGGCGCGACCATGCCGGACTCGCTGACGGCAAACCCGGCCGCTACGACACGGCGGGCAACGCTGGCGCTGCAGGCCGCGATGGGACAAGATCCGTCCGGCGTTGTGCCGGCGCCAGCGGGCGCCGGTGGGGCGGCGATTTGCTCGCTGTTCATTACGATTCCCGACCAGAGCATCGGGGTGTACCACTGCACCAAGCCCGGTGCGGATGATGCCAGTTATCCGCTCGATTACGATCTGTGGCGAACGTTCAGGAACGTCGTGGACTATTCCCTGCCGCCCGGCGGCGGGCCCCGGATCGGCCGGGTTCGCCCGCTCGCCAACACCAGGATTCGCCTGGTGAACAACGTGGCGCACGGCTTGCCCTACACCCGCAGGAACAACCGCGGCATGCTGATCGGCGGATATGACGGATCCCATTTGCCATGGACCTGGACCACCGATCTGGCGGTCAGCAAAGACTTCGATTTTCGTTTCCTGACCTGTTCGTTCGGTGTCGAAGTCAACAATGTATTCGACCAGCATCATCCGTTCGGCTTGTTCCCGTTTTCCGGATCTGCCGCTGATCACGGCCCGCCGCAGTCCATCGACCGGGTCTTCCCCTACAACGACTCGATCATGCGGTTTGTATATACGACGGTCGATACCGGGTTTGGGCCTGGCCACCATGGCACATACACCTACGTCTGGACGAACCCCTGTTACAACCCTGACGATGACACCAATAACTCGGGCGCCGTCGATCGCAACGAGCGCTATGCCGGATACCTCAAGGCTTGGCACAATATCTGGGACGATCCCTTCAATGCGGAACGGACGCCGTTCGAGCGGGAATACATCCAACCGCGTCTGATCAGGTTCATTTTCGGTATCCGCTTCTAGCGATTTTCAACGACCGGAAAGCTCCGTGGACGTGGCAACCACCGGGACGCTCCTGGAAACAGAGCCCGTCGACCTCATCCGCGAGTTCATCAGGCAGAATACCACGAGACCAATACACCGGATTTTACCATGACGCCATCAACCGAAGAACGCCGCCTGATCACCATCCTGTTCGCCGACCTGTCGGGCTTCACCGCCCTGTCGTCCGGCCGCGACCCCGAGGAGGTGCGGGAGGCGGTGAACATCTCCTTCGAGCACATCAACAAGCCGATCGCCGCCGAGCAGGGCACCATCATCAAGTACGAGGGCGACCTGGTGATGGCGGTGTTCGGCCACCCCACCGCCCACGAGGACGACCCGGAGCGCGCGGTGCGGGCGGCGCTGGGGATGTTCGGGCGGATGGACGCCGTCAACCGCGACCTGGCCTCGCGGCTCAAGACCGACAGCCGCGTGGGCCTGCACATCGGCATCAACAGCGGCACGGTGGTGGTGGGCGAGATCGGGTCGGACGAGAAGCGGGAGCGCACGGTGATGGGCGAGGCGGTCAACCTGGCCTCGCGGCTCAAGGACGCCGCCCAGACCGGCGAGATCCTGGTGTCGGAGCCGGTGTTCCGCGCCACCCGCTACCTGGTCGAGTACCAGCCCAAACCGAAGGTTTCCGCCAAGGGCTTCGACCACCCAATCGCGGTGTTCCGGCCGGTCAAGCTGCGGGACAAACCCGAGCCCAAGCGGGGCATCGCCGGGCTGACGTCGCCGATGGTGGGCCGCGACCGCGAGCTGGCGGAGCTGCTGGACGACGCCCGGACCCTGGCCCGCGGCGCGGGCGGCGCCACCTTCGTGGTGGGCGAGGCCGGGCTGGGCAAGTCCCGCCTGCTGGCCGAGCTGAAGTCGGCCATCGCCGCGCAGGGCATCGCCGTCGACGTGATGGAGGGCCGCTGCCTGGCCTACGGCCGGCACGCCCCGTACTGGCCGCTGCTGCAGGCCCTGCAGGCCGCCTGCGGCCTGAGCGACGAGACCGAGCCGGCCATGGCGCTGGAGAGCATCGTCAGCCACTGCCACGAGCTGCTGCCGGACGACTGGATGGACACCGCGCCCTACCTTGCCCACCTCTACTCGCTGGCGCTGCCGCACGAAATGGCCGAGAAGGTGGTGCACCTGGACGCCAAGGCCCTCAAGGCCCGCACCCACCTGGGGCTGCGCAAGTTCCTGCAGGCCCTGGCGGCCCGCGCCCCGCTGCTGCTGGTGGTCGACGACTACCACTGGGTCGACGAGTCGACCGACGAGTTCCTGCGGGAGCTCTGCGAGCTGCCGGCGCTGCCGCTGCGGCTGCTGGCCCTCACCCGGCCCGAGAGCGACGCCGGCGGCCAGCAGGCGCGGCAGCGCTTCCAGGACGCGCTGGCCGCCCGCTACCGCGAGATCGCGCTGGCCCCGCTGGACAGCGCGGCCGGCACCAGCCTGGCGTTCAACCTGTTGAGCGTGCCGGGCATCGGCCAGGGCTTCAAGGACATGCTGCTGGCCAAGTCGGGCGGCAATCCCTTCTACCTGGAGGAGATCATCCGCTCGCTGATCGACTCGGGCGTGCTGACCTACCGCAACGGCGTCTGGCGGCTGACCGAGGACGTCTCCTCCCTGTCCATCCCCGACACGGTGCAGTCGGTGATCGCCGCCCGGCTGGACCGGCTGGAACGCGACCTGCGGGACATCCTGCAGACGGCGTCGGTGCTGGGGCGCAGCTTCCACGTCCACCTGCTGGAGGCGCTCTCCGGGCTGGACGACATGATGCTGAACCTGTACCTGGCCACGCTGGAGGAGTTCGATTTCATCGCCGAGACCAAGCGCGGGCCCGAGGCCGAGTACGCCTTCCGCCACCCGCTGTCCCAGGAGGTGGCCTACCAGGCCCTGCTCAAGAAGCGGCGGCGGGAGCTGCACCGGATGGCGGGCCAGGCGATCGAGCGCGCCTACGCCGAGCGGCTGGACGACTTCGCCGAGGTGCTGGCCCACCATTACGCCAACAGCGACGACGAGGCCAAGGCCATCGAGTGGCTGTGGCGGGCCGGCCGCAAGGCGCGGGAGCGCTACGCCAACCAGGAGGCCATCGCCTTCTTCACCACGCTGGCCGACACCCTGAAGTGGCTGCCGCAGCGCGAGCCGGACCTGTACGAGGCCTGCGCGGCGCTGGGCGACGCCTACACCCGGACCTCCGACCTCGACGAGTCGGCCTCCTGGTACAAGCGGATGGAGCAGCACGCCGGCAACGACGCGGTGCGGCAGGCCCGGGCGCGGCGGCTGCAGGCCGACATCCTCCAGCAGCAGGGCCGGTACGGCGAGGCGCTGGAGCTGCTGGCGGCCGCCGAGCGCCCGCTGACCGCCCGCAGCGATGCCGAGCTGCTGGAACAGGCCGAGGTCCGCAACCTGCGCTCCTGGATCCTACGCATCAAGGGCGACACCGCCGGCGCGGTGCGCGAGGGCGAGGCCGCGCTGCGGATCCTGGAGGCCGACCTGGCCGGCAGCGCCCGGGGCGGGCTCAAGGCGCCGGTGGCCAAGGCCCGGATCAAGGTGCTCAACAGCCTGGGCGGGATCCACTACGTCCAGGGCGAGCTGGACCGCGCCATCCGCCTGTTCCAGGCCGTGGTCGACATCAGCGCCGAGGCCGGCGAGCTGCCGCTGCTGATGTCCGGCCAATGCAACCTGGGCGTGATGCACTACAGCAAGGGCGACCCGGCCAAGGCGATGGAGTACTACCAGCGCTTCCTGGACACCGGCCTGCGGATCGGCGACAAGAAGGCCGTGGCCACGGCCTACGGCAACATGGCCATCGTCCACCAGGAGCAGGGCGAGTACGGCCTGGCCCTGGAGCGCTTCCAGAAGGCGCTGGACATCAACCAGGAAGTGGGCGACCGGATGGCGGTGGCGATGAACTTCGGCAACATGGGCCTGGTCTACAAGTCGCAGGGCGATTACGCCCGGGCCGAGGAGCTGTTCACCGCCTACCGCGACACCTCGCGCGAGATCGGCTACAAGCAAGGCATCGGCGTGGCCTCGCTCAACCTGGCCAACCTGTACCACCACCACCGGGGCGATGCTGCGCGGGCCGAGGCGCTGTTGCGCGAGATAGAGCCGTTGTTCACGGAGCTGGGCGACAAGGCGTCGCTGTGCGAGATGTACATGGGCTGGGCCGATCTCAAGGGCGAAATGGCGGGGGGCCTGCCCGAAGCCATGCAGTTGGCGGACAAGGCCCGCGCCCTGGCCGAGGAGGTCGGATCGCAGGTCTGGCAGGGCCAGGTGGAATGGACCTACGGCAATCTGATGGCCGCGGCAGGCAAGCCCCGGGAGTCGGGCCAGTACTTCGAGAAGGCGATGGCCGTGTTCGAGGCCACCGGCCGGCGGCAGTACCTGGCCGACCTGTGCCGCGACTACGCCAAGATGCTGCGGGGCACACCGGACGGCGCGGCGCGGGCCGACGCCCTGCTGGCGCGGGCCCGCGACCTCTACACCGCGCTGGGACTGACCGATAAGGCGGCCGAGTGCCGGTGAACGGCCGTCATCAACAACAGCAATAACACACCGTCTCGAACGGCCGCCCTCCCGCCACGGTAGCGGGGGATCGGCACTGCATCGATGAAGGAAAGCACATGACCGAAGAAGCCAACAAGCCCACCGACTTCATCCGCGAGTTCATCAAGGAGGACCTGGCCCAGGGCCGGTTCGACCACGTCTGCACCCGCTACCCGCCCGAGCCCAACGCCCTGATCCACATCGGCCACGCCAAGGCCGTCTGGATCAGCTACGGCGTGGCCCTGGACTTCGGCGGCACGTTCAACCTGCGGTTCGACGACACCAACCCCACCAAGGAGGAGCAGGAGTACGTCGACGCCATCATCGAGGACGTGCGCTGGCTGGGCGCGGACTTCGGTGACCGCATCTTCTTCGCCTCGGACTACTTCGGGCAGATGTACGACTGGGCCGAGGAGCTGGTGAAGAAGGGCAAGGCCTATGTCTGCGACCTCTCGGCCGACGATGTCTCGGCCTACCGCGGCACGCTCAGCGCCCCCGGCAGGAACAGCCCCTGCCGTGACCGCACGGTCGAGGACAACCTGGACCTGCTGCGCCGGATGCGGGCCGGAGAGTTCCCGGACGGCAGCAAGACCCTGCGCGCCAAGATCGACATGGCCCACCCCAACCTCAACATGCGCGATCCCGCGATGTACCGGATCATGCATGTGCCGCACCACCGCCAGGGCGACCAGTGGTGCCTCTACCCGATGTACGACTGGGCCCACGGCCTGGAGGACTCGATCGAGGGCATCACGCACAGCCTCTGCTCGCTGGAGTTCGAGGACCACCGCCCGCTCTACAATTGGTATATCGAGACCATCAACGAGGGCCGCACCGCGGACGGCTCCGGCCCCTGGGGCAGGAAGATCCACCACCCGCGGCAGATCGAGTTCGCTCGGCTCAACCTCAATTACACGGTGATGAGCAAGCGCAAGTTCATCGAGCTGGTCAACCAGGGGATCGTCCAGGGCTTCGACGACCCGCGCCTGCCCACCATCGCCGGGCTCCGGCGCAAGGGTTACACCCCCACCGCCATCCGCGAGTTCTGCCAGCGCATCGGCATCGACAAGACCGACAGCGTGATCGACTACGCTCTGCTGGAGTTCTGCATCCGCGAGGAGCTCAACAGGACGGCCCGCCGCGCCATGGCCGTGCTGCGGCCGCTCAAACTGATCATTGACAACTACCCTGAAAATAAACTCGAAGAGTTCGAGGCGGAGA
>DATJQG010000131.1:0-10434 GCA_035506015.1 Candidatus Edwardsiibacteriota bacterium | reverse complement strand
CTCGGTGAACGGGCCGGCGGGCTGTTCGGCCCGCAGCACCTGGTAGCCCTTGAAGGTCGTGGCGTCCCCGCCGTCGAGGGGCGACTTGGTCCAGGTGATGGTGATGGAGCGGCCCTCGTCGTTGGGCGTGTCCTCGCCCTGCAGCCCGGCGCTGAATACGGGCGCGGGCCGGGCCGCCGCCGCGGGCGCGGCCTTGGCCGCCAGCAGCGGGGCCGCCGCCAGCAGCAGCGCGGCAAGGACCATCGAAGCTCTGTTCATCCTCTTCCCTTTCGGAATGCGGTACCGTGGTGTGGTTGAGCGGGCCCGCCGGGCTCCGGGCCCGGCCGCGGTAAATAGGATCGATCGATCTTGTCTAGAATATTCCGGCATAATGTCCGCTGCGCGCTAGGCCAGGAACAGCTGCTGGCGCACCGCCTCGGCCGGCAGCCCGTAGAACTTGGCCCGGGCCAGCAGCCGCAGGTTGACCAGCTCGTAGTACTTCTGCCACAGGTAGCCGACCACGACGTCGACCGCCAGCGGCCGCCGGCGGTAGAGCCGGGCGCATTCCCGCCAGAAGGCCCTGTCGAACTGCGGTTCCAGCGCCACCGGGTCGCCGCCGTTCAGCAGCGCGTGGTAGGGCGAGGTGCGCAGGGCGCGCAGCGTGCGGCCCCGGCCCTTGGGGTCGGCCAGCGCGGCGAACACCGCCGGGGTCAGGGTCGCGCCGCCCGCGATGCAGTAGGCCTGGGCGGCGGCGGCGGTCAGGTCCGGCTTGGCCATCAGCCGCCGCAGGGCCTTGGCGTTGGCCAGGTCGACCTCGCGCCGGAAGATCGCCCGCAGCATCCCCCGGTCGTGGCCGATCCCCCGCAGTTCACGGAAGGCCTGGGCGTAGTAGGACCGCTGCAGGGACAGCTCCACCGCGGCCAGCTCTTTGTCGCGCTGGTAGCGGTCCAGGCTGGCGCCCAGCGGACCGGCGAAGTCGTCGCCCCAGGTGGCCAGGGTGTCGGCGACGGCCCGCAGCGACGGCAGCTCGGCCAGCTCCTTCAGCCGGACATGGTCGAGGCCGCCGGCCGGCCACAGGCTGCGGGCGATCTCGGCGCCGCCCCATTCCAGCGCGATGCCGCGGACCACGGCCAGCAGGTTGGCCAGGTCCCAGCGCCGCAGCAGCAGCGCGACCAGCCGGCCGGGCGCGCCCTCGGCGATCTTCAGCAGCAGCCCGGTGGCGCCGCTGAAATTGTTCTCGAACGCCCACTCGGCGGCCTCCAGCCCGTCGTACCGCGCCTTGGCCAGCTGCCAGTCGGCGGTATAGGGGCTGGTCTCCAGCCATTTGGCGAAGGCCGGGAAATCGGGCAGCTCCAGCAGCTCGTGGTACGCCGATCCGCCCAGCAGCCGGCTGTGCTGGCCCTTGACCCGGGCGTTGATGTAGCCGAAGTCAGCGGGCATGCTCACCCCCACAGGATCCGGGCCAGCTCCGAGAGCAGCGACGGCCGGGCCCGGCCGATCCGGTCGGCGAAGCGGTTGCAGACCATCATCCGGCCGGCGGCGTCGCTGGCCACGATGCCGTCCGGCACCGCGCGGTCGGCTTCGGCCACGGCCTCCAGCTTGAGGTCCTTGATGATCTGCTGCGCCGCCTTGAGGTCGTCCGGCCGCACCCGCACGGTGAAGCGCCCCTCGAATCCGGCCGCGGCCTCGGCGATCAGCGCCTGCAACGACTGCTGATAGGCGGCGCCCTTCAGCGCGCCCAACTGCTCCCCGGCGCGGGCGAACACCGTGTCCAGCGTCGCGCTCTTGGTGGCCAGCAGCAGCGCCGAGGTCTTGAGGTTGGCCGCGCTCTCGGCCTTGAGCCGGGCGGCCTTCTCCTGGTCGCGGCAGCCCTGTTCGAACTGCGCCCGGGCGGCCGCGGCCTCCGCCTCGGCGGCCTTGACGATGTCGTCGGCCTGTTGCCGGGCGGCGGCCAGCACCCGCTGGCGCTCGGCCTCGGCCTCGGCCTCGATGATCTGCAATAATTCGGAATTCATACGGCAAACACGTTAAAGAAAAGTGCCATCCTTCCCTTTCCCGCTGCGGCCAGGCCGCAGCGGGAAAGGCAGGGTACGATGGCGGGGTCCGCGGCGGTGCTAGATCAGCACGATGATCAGCAGCGCAATCACGAAGCCCAGGATGATGATGGTCTCGGGCAGCGCCTCCAGGATGATCATCGAGCCGCTGATCTCGGGCTTCTCCGCCAGCGCGCCGGCCGCGGCCGACCCGATCTTGCTTTGGGCCCAGGCGGTGCCGAAGGCCGAGAACCCGATGGCCAGCGCAGCGCCCAGCGCCTTGAAGATGGCCTTATAATCGATCGCGGCCGCGGCCGGTTGCGCCTGGACCTGCGCGCCCTCGGCCTTGGCGTCGGGGGCGGCGGGCTTCTCCGCCAGCGCCAGCGACGCCCAGGCGCTCACCACGACCAGCAGCAGCATGATGGACAGAACCCGTTTCATGGACGATCCTCCTGTTGTAGTAGGGTTTGGAATGGTTTATATTTTTTACCGTTGACGTCGTAGTACTTGAACTTGGTGAAGAACTCCACCAGCTGGAGACGGCCGGGCTGGGCGATCGGCGAGATCATGCCGACGATGAAGAACAGCGGGTGGATCAGCACGGCGGCGACCACCACCCCGGTGACAACGGCCGCCGGATGGCCCGACATCCCGATCACCTTGGCGATCATGTTGGCCGCGAACGCCAGGTAGACCGCCGACAGGCCGATGGCGAACAGACGGGCGTACGACAGGATGTTGCCCACCGCGCCGAACAGCTCGATCGGCCCGGCCAGCCCGACCAGGCTGGCCAGCATCCCCATGCTGGCCACGACCATCACGCCGCCCGCCACCAGCAGGGCCATCGGCAGCAGCTTCATCAGCCCCAGGATGGTCAGGGCCAGCCCCACCAGCCCCACCATGAAGGCCACCGGTTCCAGGATGTGGTGCCGGTCGTCGTGGCGCACGCCATTGACGATGCCGATGACGTAGCCGGTGAAGATCTGGATCACGCCGAACCCCAGCGCCATCCCCAGCAGGACGAACAGCGACTCCTTGTTCATCCGGTTGAGGCCCTCGGCCATCGGCCGGATCAGGTGCAGGTGCTCGCCCAGGTCGCCGAACAGCTCGCCGAACAGCACGCCGAACGCGATGGTCCATGCCGCGCACAGCAGCAGGATGATGCCGATCGAGCGGGCCAGCTCGCTGCGCTTGAACTTCAGCATCACGAACAGGGCGGCGGCGGCCAGCACGGCGCCGAACCCGACGTCGCCGATGATGAAGCCGAAATACAGCGGGAAGAACAGCGCCACGAACGGCGTGGGGTCCACCGTGCCGTAGAGCGGCGGGTTCATCAGCGAGAGCAGCAGCTCGAAGGGCCGGGTCACGGGGTTGTTCTTGAGGATCACCGGCACCGTGGCCGCCTCGTGGTGGCCGATCTCCAGCGCCTGCACCGTGACCTTGTCCCGGTGCTTGGCCGCCAGCGTTTCCTTCAGCCGGGGCAGGTCGCGCTGCGGCAGGTAGCCCTGCAGGATGAAACCGAACCGGCTCTCGTCGGCCTGGTGGCGGGCGTTGAACCGGCCCAGGATGTCCAGGGCCTGCAGCTTGAGGCCCGCCAGCTGCGGGCCGTCGCGGCGGGCCAGCTGGTCGAGCTGCGCCTGGGCCGCTTTGATCTGCGCCGGCAGCTCGTGGAGCTTCTGCTGCAGTTGCGCCACCGCATCGGCCATCGGCAGCCCGGCCATCGCGTTCGGCAGCCTCAGTTCGTTGATCCCGGCCTTGGTGAAGAACGCCCGGACCTTGTCGCCGTCGTTGACGTGGTAGGCCACCAGCGTCGCCACCCGGTCGTCGGCCAGCAGCCGCGAGTAGATCTCGCAGCGCCCGCCGGTCAGCTTCTTCAGCGCCAGCCGCAGCGGCTCGACCACCGACGTGTCGCCGCCCTTGCTGATGAACCCGAAGGCCTTGATCCTGGCGCTGCGCTCCAGCCGCGCCAGCAGCGGCGCCAGCGCCTCGAACGCCAGGTGGTAGCTCCGCACCAGGCCCAGTTCGTCCTCCAGCTCCAGCCGCTGTTTGATCAGTTCCCGCGCCTCCGCGGTGCGGCGGGCGACATCGGCCGCGGCCGCTTCCCAGCCGTCGACCGCGGCGGCCGGCGCCGCCGCGCCACGGAACGACAGCAGCGAGAGCAGGCCCTCGATCTCGGCGTGGACACGCTCCAGCAGCTGTTTCTGGGCGGCCTCGTCCGGGGAGAGCTGGCCGGCGGCGATCCCGCCCTGCGGGCCCTGGGTGCGGGCCAGGTGCACCCGGCCCACCCGTTGCACGGTCGCGATGACGTCGGCCAGCAGCGGCTTGGGGCCGACCACCAGCACTTTGATCATCGGGACGATCATCTAGCAGCGCTCCGGCAGGATGCGGGTCACCACGGCGGCAACGGCGGCGTCCAGTTTGGCCTGGGCCTGCGTCCGCAGCTGCGCGGCGGCCTGGGCCGCCAGGGCGTCCTGCTGCGAGGCGATCTCGGCGGACAGCGCCGCCAGCGCTGCGCGGTGCTGCGCTCCCTGCTGGTCGAGGGCCTTGGCCGTGTCGCCCCGGATCTGGGCCGCACGGGCCCGGGCCTGCTCCAGCATCCGCTCGGCCTCGGCCTTGGCCCGGTCGACGGCCGCGGCCAGCTCGCGCTCGCGGTCGGCCAGGGACTGGATGATGGTCAGCGCCTGGTCCTGGTGGGTGTCGCTGTGCGATGCCACGGGGTCCCTCCTAGAGTTCGTAGAGTATCTTGGCGAAATCGTCGACCGCCCAGCGCATCTGCAGCCGGGCCATGCCCAGGTTGCCGGCGCCGGCCTGCATGCCGACGCTGATGTAAAAATCGTGGCCGACCATCTTGAGGATGATCATGATGTTCTCGGTGGCGAAGATCAGCTCGCTGATCTCGCCCACCTGCAGGTTGACCGCGGCCCGGTTGGCGGTGGCCAGCATGGTGGCGAACTCGGCGTCGGCCAGCGTGGGGTCGAGCGCGGGATCGAGGTTGTGGGCGGCGATCCCGATGCCGTCGATGCCGGTGAGGTTGGCCGATACCGCTCCCGGGATGCTCTCCACCAGGTCCTTGAGCCGCTGCTCGTAGTTGCTCATGTCCATGGTCAGCTCCTTGCGTGGCGCACGCCGCCTGGATTGCGATGGTGATCGTCAGCGCCGGGGCCGGCGCGGCCGGTCAGCCGCCGAACACCTTGCCGAAGAACCCCTTCTTTTCCTTGCCCAGCTGGTCCAGTTTCTGCTTGGCCGTGGCGTTGTTGGGGTCCCATTTCAGGGCCTCCTTGAACTGGTCGCGGGCCTTGTCCGTCAGCCCCGCCATCTGGTAGATGATGCCCATCGACAGGTAGTGCTCGGGGCTGTACATCTCCATCTGCTGGGCCTTCTCGCACTGGGCCCGCGCCTCCTCGATCGGCCCGCCGGCCTTGATGATGGCGATGCCCAGCCGGTCGTAATAGGACGCCTTCTTGGGATTGAGCCGCACCGCGGCCTTGAAGTACTCCACCGCCCGCTTGAAGTTCTGTTCGTTGTAGGCCTTGACGCCCTGGCGGTAGACCATCTCGGCCTGGTTGATCTCGTAGGTGTGGCCATCGTTGGCCCCGGACTGGCGGTCCAGCAGCAGCTTGTTGTAGGCCTCGCGCTTCTTGCGGTCGATCAGCGTGTGGTAGGCCTCGTTGACGTCCTGGAACTGGCTGCTGGCGAACCCCTGCTTGGCCTCGGCCGGGTTCTTGTCGGGATGCAGCTTGATCGCCAGCCGGCGGTACGCCACCTTGATCTCCTGTTCGCCGGCCGATTTGTTGACGCCCAGGATGAAATAATAGTCCTTGAACTCAGGCATGGTGGTGCATCTCCGTCAGCTTCGTTGCCCCGTGGTCAGCCGTTGGACGATCTCCTGGGCCAGCTTGTTGCCGTTGTTCAGCCGCAGCGCGTTGCGGGCCGCCCACAGCGCGCGGTCCCGGTCGCCCTGCCGCTCGCAGGTGTAGGCCAGGTTCAGCCAGGCCCGGGTGAACCGCGGCGCCAGCTTGATCGCCAGCTCGAACTGCCGGACGGCCCGCGCCCATCGCCCCTGCTGGCTGTAGCAGGCGCCCAGGTGGTTGTAGACGTCGGCGTAGTTGGGCGACAGCTTCAGGGCATTAGCGAAGTGGGCGATCGCCCGTTCGTAGCGGTGCTCGCGGTAGGCGTCCTGGCCCATGGCGCACAGCGCGCGGCTGCGGTCGGGACGGGCGGTGAAGGCCGCGCCGAACAGGGCCGCGGCGCGGCGGTACTGGCGGCGGTCGGCCGCCGCCATCGCCGAATCGAACCGCTCCTGGTTGACCAGGCTGCAGTCGGCCGCCAGGTCGACGAACAGCCGCAGCGCCGCCGCCGGCCGCCGCAGCCGGAACAGCGTCAGGCCCAGCTGCACCCTGGCGTCCTGGTAGCGCGGATTGATCTTCAGCGCCCGGGCGAACTCGGCGCGGGCCGCGGCGAATTTGCCCTGCAGCACGTGGATCTTGCCCAGCGTGAAATGCAGGTCGGCGTAGGCGGGCGCCAGCTTGACGGCGGCGCGGTAGTGGAGGATGGACTCGGCGTAGCGGCGGCGGTGCAGCGCCTGCTTGGCCAGCGCCACGTTCGATTCGATCAGGTAGAACTGCAGCACCTCACTGAACTGGGCGCAGTCCTTCAGCTCCGGATGGTAGAGGGCCTGGAAGATGGCGATGGCCCGGCGGTAGCGGCGGCCGTTGAACTCGGCCACCGCCCGCTGCAGTGCCTGGTCGCAGGAATGGCGCTCGATGATCAGGTCGACGAAGGTCATGGTTTGCCTATCGCTGGGGGTTGGCGGCGCGGGGGCGGGGCGGGCTGATCCGGACATGGTGCCGGGAGTGGGACTTGAACCCACATGGCTTGCGCCATACGCACCTCAAACGTACGTGTCTACCAAAATTCCACCATCCCGGCAACCTGGGTACGAGGGCGCAGGAACGCCGGACTGCCCGTGTCCATGACGGAGCCGGCCACGTTCCTGGAGGTGTTTTCGACTGCCGATGATCGGTCCCGCCGGCAGGTAACCCGTTCTATTTATTGCCGTTTATAGGGACCGGCAATTGCTGATTGTAAGCGATAATCCGCCGCACTGTCAATACCAAATCGGGAAAATCCGCCGGCGTTTCAGGAGGTCAGTTCCTGGTTGCGATCGAGGTCCAGCACCTTGAACTCGGCCATCGGCAGCTGCTTGTCGGCCACCAGGTAGACCTCGGTGCGCAGCTGCCGCCGCAGGTCGTCGATCACCTGCTTGTACTCGCCGCGCAGGAACTCCAGCAGGGCCGGGGCCACGGTGATCTGGATCTTGCGCCGCTTCAGCTGCTCGCCCATGCCGCCCAGCCAGCGCTCCAGCTTGATGGCCACGGTCAGCGGCGACATGATGCGGCCGGTGCCGCTGCAGGTCGGGCACTCCTGCGACAGCGACTGCCACAGGCTGGGCCGCACCCGCTTGCGGCTCATCTCCACCAGGCCCAAGGGCGAGATGTCGTAGACCTTGGGCTTGGAGCGGTCGCTGGCCAGCGCCTTCTTGAACTCGTCGACCACGGCCTGGCGGTGGCTGCGCTTCTCCATGTCGATGAAGTCGACCACGATGATGCCGCCCATGTCGCGCAGCCGGATCTGGCGGGCCACCTCGCGCGCCGCCTTGAGGTTGACCTTGAACACGGTGTCCTCGGGGCTGCCGCTGCTCTTGCCCACGAACTTGCCGGAGTTGACGTCGATCGCGGCCAGCGCCTCGGTCTGCTCGATGGTGATGTGCCCGCCGCCGGTCAGCCAGACCTTGCGGTCCACGGCCTTCTCCAGCTGCTCCTCGATGCCGTGCGCCGCGAACAGCGCCGGCCCCTTGTCGTGCAGCTGCAGCCGCTTCTTGAGGTCGCCGTCGGTCTTGCCCAGGTAGTCGGCGATCAGCTTGAAGGTGTCCTTGTCGTCGGTGACGATCCGGGCCAGGTCGTACGACGCCAGGTCCTGCAGCAGGTTCAGCACCAGCGGCGGCTGGGCGAAGACCTGGGCCGGGGCCTTGCCCTTCTTGCTGGCCTTGGCGATGGCCTCCCAGCGCTTCAGCAGCCACTGCAGGTCGGCCTTCAGTTTCTTGTCGGGCTCGCCCTCGGCCGCGGTGCGGACGATGGCGCCGAACTCCTTGGGCAGCAGGCCGCGGTAGATCCCCTTCAGCCGCTGGCGCTCGGCGCGGTCCTCGATCCGCCGCGACACGCCGATGCCCGATTCCAGCGGCACCAGCACGCAGAACCGGCCGGGCAGCGAGAGCTGCGAGGTCAGGCGCGGGCCCTTGGTGGAGATCGGCTCCTTGGTGACCTGGACCAGCACCTCCTGCCCGCCCTTCAGCATCTGCTCGATGCGGTGCGGCCGCGCCGCCTTGCCGCCCTCCTCGTCCTCGAAGTCGGCCGGGTCGTAGGCGGTGTCGGACAGCGACAGGAAGCCGCTCTTGGCCGCGCCGATGTCGACGAAGGCCGCCTGCAGCCCGGGCAGCACCTTCTCCACGCGGCCCTTGTAGATGTCGCCGACCGTGGTGCGGGTGGACTCGCGGTCCATCCAGAACTCGATCAGCTGGCCGTCCTCCAGCACGGCGATGCGGGTCTCGGCCGGCATCGCGTTCACGAAGATCTCAAAGGGCATGGTCGCTTCCGTTCGTCATGGCGTTGGCCGTGGCCGGTTCATTTCGTGCGTTCCCGGATCTCGATCCCCAGCAGCACCTCGTTGACGCCCTTCAGCAGCAGCAGCGGGTCGCTGCGGTAGCCCGGCAGGGCCGGCGCGAACAGCGGGCCCAGGCCGCCGGTGAGGATCAGCTTGGGGTTGCCCTTCAGCTCCTTGGCGATCCGCCGGGCGGTGTCGGCCACCATCCCGGCCGTGCCCCAGTAGACGCCCGAGCGGATGCACTCGGCGGTGTCGCGGCCGACGGCGGGCGGCGCCTTGCGCAGCTGGACGTCGGGCAGCTGGGCCGTGCGCTGGGCCAGGGCGTGCAGCATCAGGCCCGGGCCGGGCGCGATGGCCCCGCCACGGAACACGCCCTTGGCGTCGACGGCGTCCCAGGTGACGGCCGTGCCGATGTCCACCACCACGGCCGGCCCGCCGTACAGCTTCCAGGCGGCGTAGCCGTTCATCATCCGGTCGGCGCCCAGCTGCTCGGGCCGGCGGTAGCTCAGCCGGAAGCCGGGCAGCAGCCGCGAGTGGATCACCAGCGGGTTGATGCCCAGCAGCTCGCGCACCACGCCGCTGACCGTCCGGGTCATCTCGGGCACCACCGAGACGATGGCCGCCTTCTTGATCGACCGCACGCCGATCACCTTCTCCAGGTAGCTGAAGAACCCCTCGTGGGTCAAGGTTCGGCCGTGCTCCAGCCGGGCCTGCCGGATCAGCTTGCCGCCCGAGAACAGCGCCAGCCCGACCTTGGTGTTGCCGATATCGAAACAGAGGTTCATTCCTTCACCTCCAGCACAGTGCCCGAGCTTACCCGCATGGTCTCCCCTTTCTCGCTGATCAGCAGCAGCGCCCCGTTGTTGTCGATGCCCGTCACCACGCCGGCGGCGGCGCTGCCGTCCTCCGGCTGGACCCTGACCCACCGTCCCGCCAGGTACGACCGCTGCTGCAACGCGGTGGCGAAGCCATCCAGCCCGCCGGCCAGGAAAGCCGCGTAGTCCCGTTCGACGGCGGTGAGCAGGGCCACCAGCAGCCCCTCGCGGAACACCGGCCGGCCCGACTCCAGCCGCAGCGAGGTCGCGCTCTCGCACAGCTCCAGCGGCAGGAAATCGTTGTTGACGTTGATCCCGATCCCGACCACCACGTGCGCCGGGCCGCCGTCCTGGCCCTGGACCTCGGCCAGGATGCCGCCGCATTTGCGGACGTTGCAGTAGAGGTCGTTGGGCCACTTGATCTGGACCGCCAGCCCCGTGGCCTGCTCGATGGCCGTGGCCGCGGCGTGGCCCAGCGCCAGGGTCAGTCCCGACAGCTTCAGCAGCGGCAGGTCGGGCCGCAGCAGCACCGAGAAGTACAGCCCGGTGCCCGGCGGCGAGTACCAGAGATGGCCCTGCCGGCCGTGGCCCGCCGTCTGCTGCTCGGCGATGATCACGGCGCCGTCGGCGGCCCGGTCGCGGGCCAGCGCTTTCAACTGCTCACTCGTCGACGGCAGCCGCTCGAAATAGGTCAGCTTGCGGCCGACGGACGTGGTATGGAGGTTTTCCTTGATGTAATCGATCTGGAGGAACTGCATATGCCAATGGTCTATCTTTTTGTCACAACAGCACTTTAGAAGAGTTATTTTACCCGAAATCACGCCATATTTCAACAGAAAAACGCCATCATCAGCAATAAAATCCCGCCAACCACTGCCCGCTGCCCCGGTGGCCCGCCCGGCATCAAAACGACCCCTTTCCGTAGCGGAAAGGGGTCGGGCGATCGG
>DATJQG010000130.1:0-5675 GCA_035506015.1 Candidatus Edwardsiibacteriota bacterium | reverse complement strand
TTTAGGTTATATTGTAATAAATAAATTCTTAATTAATGGATAAAAATGTTTTCATCCCTTCCGAAAGACGCTAAAAACCTGCTGTCGTGGCCCTGGGCCGAGATCGAGCCGTATTACAAGGATCTTGAGCAGCGGACGCTGACCGCAAACAACGTCGATGCCTGGATGGCGGACTGGTCGACTATCTATTCTCTGGTGGACGAGGTCCACAACCGCTTGAACGTCGCCACGTCGGTCGACACGGCCGATGCGGCCAGTAAGGACTTGCTCAACACGTTCATCGACACGGTCCAGCCGCAATGGAAGCAGGCCGAGCAGCGGCTGAAGCGGAAACTGCTGGCCAGCGGGTTGTGCCCGCGGGGCTGCGTGCAGCAGTTGAAGCAGATGCGGGTCGAGGCGGACCTGTTCCGCGAGCAGAACCTGCCGCTGCTGGCGCAGGAGCAGAAACTGCGCCAGACCTTCAGCGCCATCACCGGCTCGCAGACCGTGCAATGGGACGGCAGGGAGCTCACCGTCACCCAGCTCAAGCCCGTGCTCCAGGAACAGGACCGGGCCGTGCGCGAGCGGGCATGGCATACGGCAGCGCAGCGCCAGCTGCAGGACCGCGGCAAACTGAACGATCTGTGGAAAGAGTATTTCACCCTGCGTCAACAGATCGCAGCCAACGCGGGGCTGCCGAGCTTCCGCGAGTACCGCTGGAGATCCCTGCTGCGCTTCGATTACACGCCGCGGGATTGCGAGACCTTCCGCGACGCCATCGAGCAGGCGGTGGTGCCGGCCGCGGCCGAACTCCACCGGAAACGGGCGAAAAAGCTCGGCCTGCCCGCGCTGCGGCCGTGGGACCTCAGCGTCGATCCCGACAACCAGCCTGCGCTGCGGCCGTTCAAGGACATGGCCGAGCTGACCGGCAAGACGGCGCGGCTGTTCCGCGATATGGACCCCGCGTTGGCGAAGCATTTCGACACCATGGTCGCTGACCGGCTGCTGGACCTCGACAACCGCGCCAACAAGCGGCCGGGCGGCTACTGCACAATGTTCGCGGCGGCGCGGCGGCCGTTCATCTTCGCCAACGCCGTGGGCGTGCACGACGACGTCCAGACCCTGCTGCACGAAAGCGGCCATGCCTTCCACGCCTTCGAGAGCGACGCCCTGCCGTACGCCCAGCAGGCCGACGCGCCGATGGAGTTCGCCGAGGTGGCCTCGATGGGCATGGAGCTGCTGGCCAGCCCCCACCTGGAGGCCTTCTACGACCGGCGGGACGCGGCCCGGGCGCTGATCGAGCACCTGGAGGGCATCATCCTGTTCTGGCCGTACATGGCCGTGGTCGACGGCTTCCAGCACTGGGCCTACGCCAATCCCGGCCCGGCGCTGGACCCCGCGCAGTGCGACACCGAATGGCTGCGGCTGGCGCGGCGGTTCGAGGCCGGCGTCGACTGGAGCGGCCTGGACGACGTCCGGATGACCGGCTGGCACCGCAAGCTGCACATCTTCATCCATCCCTTCTACTACGTGGAGTACGGGCTGGCCCAGCTGGGCGCGGTGCAGGTCTGGGGCAAATCCCTGCGGGACAAATCGTCCGCCCTCGCCGCCTATCGCGCCGCGCTGGCGCTGGGCGGCACCAGGCCGCTGCCGGAGCTGTTCGCCGCAGCCGGCGCGCGGTTCGCCTGCGACGCCGCAACGCTGCGCCAGGCGGTGGCGCTGATCAGCGGGCAGCTCGCCGAACTGGAACCACTGGCACGATAGCCATCACCGAGGACCGATGAGCAACGAACCATTGCAGCCCGACCGGGACGAGATCATCAGGAAACTGATGCTGTTCCGCAAGATCGTGGCCGAGACCGAGGGGCAGGAGAGCGAGCGCAGCCGGATCGAGAACGAGCTGTGGCGCACCGAGACCATGAGCCAGGCGGTGGTGCGCAACTCGCCGATCGGGATCACGGTGCGCAGCGCCGACAACAGGCTGCTGCTGTTCAACGACGCTTGGCTGCGGATCTGGGGGCTGACCGCCCAGCGGGCCCGCGAGCTGGACCAGCAGACCGAGGGCTGGCCGGTCGAGCAGCGCTACAGTTACCTGGGCCAATGGGCCGAGCAGGTGCGCGCGGCGTTCGCCGAGGGCCGCGAGCTGTTCGTGCCGGAAGTGTCGCTGGCGCAGTACACGCCGCGCCAGGCCGACTGGGTGTCGCTCCATTTCTACCCGATCCGCGGCGAACAGGGCCAGGTCGAGGCGGTGGTCACGCTGACCCAGGACATCTCCGCGCGCAAAACGGCCGAGCAAGAGCTGGCGGCCGTCAAGTCGCGGCTGGAGCTGCTGCTGCGCTCGACCCCGGCCGTGATCTTCACCTGCCGCGCCAACGGCGAGAACCGCACCACCTTCATCAGCCAGAACGTGGAGCAGGTGCTGGGCTACGACGCCGGGCAGTGGCTGTCCGACCCGGCCTTCTGGATGGGCCGGGTCCATCCCGACGACCGGCGGGCCATCGCGGCCACGGGGCTGGACGACGCGCCGGGCCGCGCCCGGGTGCGCGAGTACCGCTTCCGGCACAGCGACGGCATCTACCGCTGGCTGTACGAGGAGTCCAACCCCATCCCCGCGGCAGCCGGCGCGCCGGCCGAGATCGCCGGGTACTTCATCGACGTCACCGCCCGCAAGTGGGCCGAGGAGACGCTGCGAGAGAGCGAACAGCGGTTCCGCACGCTGCTGGACAACCTGCGCGACATCGTGGTCACCTGCCACAGCTCGGGCACCATCACCTCGCTCAACCCCGCGTTCGAGGCGGTCACCGGCTGGCCGCGCGAGGGGATGATCGGCAAGCCGATGATCGCGATGCTCCACGCCGACGACAACCCCGCCACGGCGGCGGCGGTGGCGGCCTGCCTGCGGGGCGAAACGGTGGCGCCGTTCGAGGCGCGGACCGTGACCAAGGCGGGGCAGACCCTGACGCTGGAGTTCCACATCACGCCGCAGGTCAAGGACGGGGCCGTCACCGGCCTGCTGGGCGTGGCGCGCGACATCACGGTCCGCAAGCAGGCCGAGCAGGAACTGCGGCGGTCCGAGCACTATTACCACGGCCTGTTCGAGCACGCCCACGACCCGATCATCGTGCTGGCCCCGGAGGGCGAGCGGGTGCTGGACGTCAACCCCCGGGCCTGCGAAGTCTACGGCTTCACCCGCCAGGAGTTCCTGGCGATGTCGCTGGAGGCGATCTCGCGGGACGTGGAGCGCGGCCGGCAGCAGATCCGGCAGACGCTGGAGCGGGGCTCGTACCTCAATTTCGAGACGGTGCAGTTCCGCAAGGACGGCACCGCGCTGACCATCGAGGTCAACGCCTCGGTGATCGACTTCAACGGCCGGCCGGCCATCCTGTCGATCAACCGCGACGTCAGCGAGCGGCGGCGGGCCGAGGCCGAGCTGCGGGCCAGCGAGGCCCTGACCCGTGCAGTGGTCGAGCACTCGCCGATCGGCATCTCGGTGCGCAGCCCGCAGGGCCGGCTGCTGTCGTACAACCGCGCCTGGCAGGAGATCTGGAGCATGACGGAGCAGGAGATCCGCCAGGACCTGGAGACCGAGCGCGCCGAGCTGCGGTTCGACCGCAAGGACAACTACCTGCGCGACTGGCTGCCGCAGGTCGAGCGGATCTACCGCCAGGGCGGCACGCTGTTCATCCCCGAGCTCACCATCGCCAAACCGGCGATCGGCGGCGAGCGCCACATCGCCCAGTACTTCTACGCCATCCCCGGCGCCGGGGCCGCGGTCGACCGGGTGGTGATCATCACCCAGGACATCACCGAGCGGCGGCAGTCGCTGCAGGAGATCACCATCCTGGCCCAGGCCATCAAGAGCACCTCGGAGTGCATCTCGATCACCGACGACCAGGACATCCTGCTGTTCGTCAACGACTCGTTCTGCCGCACCTACGGCTACGCCCGCGAGCAGCTGATCGGCCGCCACATCGGGATGGTGCTGTCGCCGCAGCAGGACCAGTCCTGCCTGGTGGACATCCCGGCGCGGACCCTGGCCGGCGGCTGGCAAGGGGAGCTGCTCAACCGCCGCCGCGACGGCAGCGATTTCCCCATCTTCCTGTCGACCGCGGTGGTGCGCGACGAGCGCGGCCAGCCGCTGGCGCTGATCGGCGTGGCCCGCGACATCACCGAGCAGAAGAAGGCCGAGGCCCAGCACGAGCGGCTGCGCGAGGCCATGGTCCAGGCCCAGAAGCTGGAGGCGATGGGCACGATGGCCGGCGGCGTGGCCCACGACTTCAACAACCTGCTGACCGTGATCCAGGGCAGCGCCGAGATGCTGCACCTGGGGCTGCGCGAGGGCGACCCGTTGCTGGCCGATGTCGAGCGGATCGTGGGGGCCGCCGCCCAGGCCGCCGGCCTGACCCACCAGCTGCTGCTGTTCTCGCGCCGCCAGCCGCTGGACCTGGCCGCCTGCAACGTCAACCGCGCGGTGGAGGACCTGCTGCGGGCAATGCGCGAGCGCATCCCGGCCGCGGTGCGGGTCGAGCAGGCGCTGGCGGACGACCTCAAGCCGGCGCGGGGCGACGGCGCCGCCGTGGGGCAGGCGCTGGAGGCGCTGCTGGCCAACGCCCTGGAGGCGATGCCGCAGGGCGGCACGCTGGCCGTCCGCACCGAGAACTGCCTGCTGGACGAGGCGGCGGCGGCGACCATGCCCGAGGGCCGCTCCGGCCCGTTCGTCCGGGTGACCGTGGCCGACAGCGGCGGCGGCATCGGGGCGGGCCAGGCGCCGCACATCTTCGAGCCGTTCTATTCCACCAAGGGGGCGGGCCGGGGGCTGGGCCTGTCGGCGGCCTACGGCATCGTCAAGCAGTTCGACGGCTGGATCACGTTCTACAGCGAGCCGGGCCAGGGCACGGTGTTCTCGGTCTACCTGCCGCAGCACATGGCCGAACAGGCGCGGCCCGCCGTCGCGGCCCCGGCGCCGGAAACGGCGGGCGGGCAGCAGCTGGTGCTGATGGTGGAAGACGAGCCCGGCATCATGAAGGTGTTCAGCAGCATCCTGCGGATGAAGGGCTACCGCGTGGCCGAGGCCGCCGACCTGGCGCAGGCCCGGGCTCAATTCCAGCAGTCATCCGCCGAGATCGCGCTGGTGTTCAGCGACATCCTGCTGCCCGACGGCAACGGCCTGGACCTGGTCGAGGAGCTGTCCGCCATCAAGCCCGGCGTCAAGGTGGTGCTGACCAGCGGCTACACCGAGGACGACGCGCGGCTGGCCAGGATCAAGCAGCGCGGCTACGCCTTCCTGCCCAAACCCTACAACCTGCCCTCGCTGCTGCGGGTGCTGGGCGAGACGCTGGCGAAATAAGGACGGCCCGCGCCCTCGTATCTGAAAATCAGGTTCAAAGGGCTCGCGCTCCGCAGCGAGTACCGGTCGATCGCACGTAAAACGCTTTAAAAATATTGCTATAGAAGGGTAATGACGGTGAAGTACATTAAACACGCCCTATTGCTAGCAATATTGTTACCGTTTCAGACAGTATCTGCAAATGCATATAACCGTGCGGATATTATTTTCGCTTCGCCTGTTAAACAGTATGAAGATGGATATCTCGTATCCATCAAACCGCTTGAGGGATCTATTAATCAAGGTGGTTATTTAAATAAATATCTGAAACGCGTGCTAAAAGGCCCGGGCAGCTACACACCGTATTATT
>DATJQG010000129.1:0-13037 GCA_035506015.1 Candidatus Edwardsiibacteriota bacterium | reverse complement strand
ACCAGCGCGGGATCGAGCCGCCGCAGCGCGGACGCCTGGATCCAGAAAAAATCGAGCGGGAAGAAGAACGTCGTGACCGCGTCCCCGAACGACTCGCGTGCCCGGCGCTGACCGGTGGCGGTCATGGTCGACAGTGCGATGGCCGAGCCCGGCGCGTGTTTCCGCAGCCCGGCCACCAGCGGCGCGATGGCGTTGACCTCGCCCACCGACGAGGCGTGCAGCCACAGCGGCCGGGCTTTGGTCCGCGGCACAGCGCCGCAGCGGCCGCGCCACTTGCCCTCCCGGCCGCACAGGCAGGCGGCCAGCAGGAACGGCCACGACAGCAGGAACGCCAGCGCGGCCAGGGCATTGTAGAGGATCAGTCCGGCGCTCACCAGGTGCGCAGCGCCTCCTTCAGCTCCTGCGGGCTGACCGCCGCCACGCCGAACTTGCCGACCTCGATGCCGGCGGCGTGGTTGGCGACGATCGCCGCCTCGTGGAACGTGGCGCCGCAGGCCAGCGCCAGCGTGATCACGGCGATCACGGTGTCGCCCGCGCCCGAGACATCGTAGACCTCGCGCGCCATGGTGGGGATGTGGGCCCGGCCGCCGGCGCTGTCGAACAGGTACATGCCGCGCTCGCCCGCGGTGATCAGCACCGCCCGCGCGCCCAGCTGCGCCAGCAGCGATTCGCCGGCCCGTTCCGCGTCCCGGTCATTGGCGATGGTCAGGCCCAGGGCCCGCTCGGTCTCGTGGACGTTGGGCTTGAACAAGGTCACGCCCCGGTACTCCAGGAAGTTCTTGAGCTTGGGGTCCACCGTCACCGGCACGTCGTGCTTCATCGCCAGCGCCAGCGCCGCCTGGATCACCTCCGGCGTCAGCAGGCCCTTGTTGTAGTCCTCGATCAGCACGGCGTCGCTGCGCGGCACCAACTTTTCCAGCGCGGCGATCACCCGGGCCTGGCTGGCCCGCGAGATGTCCTGGCGGTGCTCGCGGTCGACCCGCACCACCTGCTGGTGGTGGGCCACGACCCTGGTCTTGATGGTGGTGTGGCGGCGGGGCTCGACCACCAGGCCGCCGGCCGGGATCCGCTTGGCCCGGAACTCGGCCAGCATCACGGCCCGGGCCCGGTCCTGGCCGACCACGCCGACCGGCACGGCGGCGCCGCCCAGCGCCCGGACGTTCCAGGCCACGTTGGCGGTGCCGCCCAGCATCAGCTTCTCGCTGTCGACCTCGACCACCGGCACCGGGGCCTCGGGCGAGATCCGCGAGACCCTGCCGAACAGGTACTCGTCCAGCATCAGGTCGCCCAGCACCACCACCCGGGCCTTCCTGAACGAATCGATCAGTTTGACCGCCCGCTGTCTCGGGATCTTCAGCTGCATATGTTCCTCATTAATATATGTCGTCGGAGCAATAGACCACCGCGTCGCCCGCGGCTGCGTTGCAACGTTTTGTAACCTATAATGTTACTTCACGTGCTTATCAAAGTCAACAATTAATTTTACGATTAAATCGGACGATTGCCCCTTGCGCAATCCGCGATGAGTATGGTATATTATAATGTTACAAAGGAGGCTGTTCGCGGTTCTATGACCAAAGACCCGTCCGACATCACCGAGCGCATCTCGCTGGCTGGGATCGACCCGCTGGCCCTGCTGGGGCTGGGCGACGCCAACCTCAAGGTGCTGCAGAATTCGTTCCGGGCCAGGATCTCCGCCCGCGGGGACGAGATCGTGCTGCAGGGCAAGGGCCCGGAGATCGAGCTGATCACCAGCGTCATCCTCCACCTGCGCGAGCAGGCCGAGAACGGCGTGCCGCTGGCCGAGCGCGACGTCGCCTACGCCATCGACAAGGTGATGCGCCAGCGCGAGACCGGCGTCACCCGCGAGAAGGAGGTGCAGGTAATGGCCCTCAAGCGGCTGGTCAAGCCCAAGAGCGAGGGCCAGGCCGAGTACATGGCGGCCATCCAGGACCACGACCTGGTGGTGGCCATCGGCCCGGCCGGCACCGGCAAGACCTACCTGGCCGTGGCGGCCGCGGTGGCGGCCCTCAACGAGCGGCAGGTGGAGCGGATCGTGCTGTGCCGGCCGGCGGTGGAGGCCGGCGAGTCGCTGGGCTTCCTGCCCGGCGACTTCAAGGAGAAGATCGACCCGTACATGCGGCCGCTCTACGACTCGCTCTACGACATGATGTCGCAGGAAAAGGCCAACCGCTACCTGCTCAACGACGTGATCGAGATCGTGCCGCTGGCCTACATGCGCGGCCGCACCCTCAACAACGCCTTCATGATCCTGGACGAGGCCCAGAACGCCACCCGGATGCAGATGAAGATGTTCCTGACCCGGATGGGCTTCAACTCGCGGGCCGTGGTCACCGGCGACATCACCCAGATCGACCTGGCCCACAAGTCCGAGTCCGGGCTGGTCGACATCCAGGAGGTGCTGCAGGGCGTCGAGGGCATCAAGTTCGTGCGGCTGGGCGAGCGTGACGTGGTGCGGCACAAGCTGGTGCACCGCATCATCCAGGCCTACCAGATCAGCGGCGACAAGAACGGCGGGGGCGCCGAATGACCTGGCGGGACCTGCGGCAAAAGACCGCCGGCCTGCTGCTGTCCTGGCTGCGGGCGGTGCGCTCGGTGCTGCCGATCGACGTCAAGGTGCGCGCCACCCAGCTGTTCTGGCTGAAGCGGATCGGCACCGCGGCGGCGATGCTGCTGGTCATCGCCAACCTGTTCTCGCCGGTGCGCCATGACGAGTACGACTTCAAGGCCGGCGACACCGCCTCGCGCGACATCTTCGCCCCCGTCGCCTTTCCCGTGCTCAAGCGGCCGGACTCGCTGCGGGCCGAGCAGGATTCCGCGGCCGCGCGGGTGCTGGCCATCGCCTACCGCGACCTCGACGCCCAGAAGAAGGTGCTGGCCGACCTCGACCGCTTCCTGATCGACCTGGCCAACCTGCGCGAGCAGGACGCCACGCTGGCCGCCAAGGAGAAAACGCTGCGGGGCTGGAGCCAGGCCCTGTCGGCCGGCACCGTTTCCTACCTGCTGAGCGCGCCCAGCCTCTCGCAGTTCCAGCTGGGCCTGCAGCGGCTCTGCGCCCAGGTGCTGGACGCCGGCGTGATCGCGGCCAGCGACCAGCAGCTGCGGTCGCTGGGGACGGACCTGATCCTGCGGGACGGCGACCAGATCCGGCGGCTGCCGGCCGCGGGCTTGATCAGCGAGGAGTCGCTGCCGCTGGTGCTGCGGGTCAAGTGCCAGACCGCCTTCGCCAGCTCGGAGAGCGCCGCCCGGGCCGCCGAGGAGCTGTCCCGGGCCATCGTCACGCCCAACGTCTTCGTCAAGCTCGACGAGTTCCAGGCCGCGCAGAACGACGCCCGCTGCTCGGTGCCGGCCACCGTGGGCCAGGTCGCCAAGGGCGAGCTGATCGTCGGCATCTACCAGCGGGTGGACGACGCGGCGGCCCAGAAGCTGTACTCGCTGAAAGCCCGCCTGGATGAGATCTCGCTGGCCTCGCGCCGCGGCGGCACCCGCTACCTGCTGACCCTGCTGTCGCGGCTGCTGGCGCTGGGCTTCTTCCTGGGCATCATCCTGTTCTACCTGCGCCAGTTCCGGCCCGAGGTCTTCCGCAGCGACCGCTCGATGCTGCTGATCGCCGCGTCGATCCTGGTGACCATGCTGTTCTCCTGGCTGGTGATCGTGCAGCGCCAGCTCTCGCCCTACCTGATCCCGGCGGCGCTGGGCCCGATGATCATCAGCCTGATGTTCGACGTCACGCTGGGCACCATCATGGCCGTCACCGTCAGCCTGCTGCTGGGCGTGGTCACCGGCCTCAACTTCCCGCTGACCGTGGTGGCGCTGGTGGCCGGCGCGGTGGCCAGCTTCGCGGTCAAGGGCCTGCGCAGCCGCTTCCAGTTCATGTATACCAGCTTCGTGGCCTTGGCCCTGGTCAGCACGCTGGCCATCGCCGCCGTGGAGTACCTGCGGCCGTCGTCGTTCCTGCAGATCCGCCAGGCGGTGATCTGGGGGCCGGCCAACGCCGCGCTGTGCGTGGTGCTGACCGTGGTGCTGCTGCCGCTGTTCGAGGCGCTGTTCCGCACCACCACCGACTACACGCTGCTGGAGCTGGCCGACCTCGACCAGCCGCTGCTGAAGCGCCTGTCGATCGAGGCCCCCGGCACCTTCCAGCACGGCCTGCTGGTCGGCAACCTGGCCGAGGCCGCGGCCAAGGCCATCGGCGCCAACAGCCTGCAGGCCCGGATCATGGGCTACTACCACGACATCGGCAAGCTGACCAAGCCCGAGTACTTCATCGAGAACCAGCTCGACAGCGCCAATAAGCATGATACCCTGCTGCCCAAGATGAGCTTCCTGGTGCTGGTCTCGCACGTCAAGGACGGGCTGAACCTGGCCCACCAGCACCGCCTGCCCACGGTGCTGATCGACGCCATCGCCCAGCACCACGGCACCACCCTGTCGAAGTTCTTCTACAACAAGGCGCAGAAGGCGGCCGACGGCACGGTGTCCGAGACCGATTTCCGCTACCCCGGCCCGCGGCCCCAGACCAAGGAGGTCGGGCTGCTGATGCTGGCCGACGTGGTCGAGGCCACGGTGCGCTCGCTGCGCGAGTACACGCCGTCCCGCATCCGCCGCATGGTCAAGGCCACCATCGCCGACAAGGCCAGCGAGCTGGAGCTGGACGAGTCGACGCTGACCCTGCACGACCTCAACCTGGCCGGCGAGTCCTTCATCCCGCTGCTGCTGTCGGTGTTCCACCAGCGGATCGAGTACCCCGGCCAGCACCGCGACGCCGCCGGCGACAAGCAACCGCAGGCGAGGACGACATGAGGATCCACATCGAGCACATCGACCGCAGCCACCAGGTCGACGAGCCGGCGGTGCGCCGCCTGATCGCCACCATCCTGAAGCGCGAGGGCTGCTGCCAGTACGACCTGACCCTGGTCTTCACCGACAGCGGGCACATCCGCCGCCTCAACCGGCGGTTCCGCAACATCGACCGGGTCACCGACGTCATCTCCTTCGCCATGATGGAGGGCGCGGGCGCCGGGTTCGCGCACCAGACCAATTTGGGCGACATCTACGTCTCGCTGCAGCGCACCTGGCGCCAGGCCCGCGACTACCGCACCAGCTTCGAGGACGAGCTCCACCGGCTGGTGGCCCACGGCCTGCTGCACCTGCTGGGCTATGACCACATCAAGCCGCGCCAGGCCTGCCTGATGCGGCGGAAGGAGGAGCGGTATCTGTACGGCCAGTGAAGCGCCGGCGCGGTAGGGTCGCGGCATGAGCGTCCTGCAGGGCACCGAGCTGGCCCTGATCCTGCTGCTGATCGTGCTGAGCGGGCTGTTCGCGGCCGCCGAGATCGCCCTGATAACGGTCAAGCGCTCGCGGCTGAAGGAGCTGGCCCACGACGGCAACCAGCGCGCCGCCGTCGCCCTCAAGCTGCTGGACGATCCCTCGCTGCTGTTCGCCACCAGCCAGATGGGCATCACGTTCCTGGGGTTCCTGGCGTCGGCGGTGGGCGCGGTGGCCAGCTACGATCTGCTCTCCGGGCTGTTCGCGGCCATCCCGCTGCCGCTGGTCCGGCACAACAGCCACGCCCTGGCCGTCACCACCGACACCGTCCTGATCTCCTACGTCACGCTGATCCTGGGCGAGCTGACGCCCAAGAACATCGCCCTCCGCTACGCCGAACAGCTTTCCCTGGCCGTCGCCATCCCCTTCGAGATCCTCTCCCGCATCGCCCGGCCCCTGATCTGGCTCCTGTCCCGCAGCACCGACGTCGTGCTCAAGGCCCTGCGCGTCCCCAAGGCCGCCGGCTCCCAGCTGGTGACCGAGGAGGAGATCCGGGCGCTGCTGCGCGCCGGCCGCGAGCAGGGCGTGCTGGACCGCACCGAGACCGAGATGATCCACGGCATCTTCGAGCTGGGCGACACCACGGCTCGCGAGGTGATGGTGCCGCGCATCGACATCACGGCGGCCGAGGCCGGGCTGACCGTCGGCCAGACCATCAAGCTGATGGAGCGCACCGGCCGCTCCCGCGTCCCGGTCTACCGCGGTACCATCGACAACATCGTCGGCATCGCCTATGCCACCGACATCAACCGCGCCCTGCGGGCCGGGGACGCCGGCGCGGCCCTGGCCGGGCTGGTACGGCCGGCCCACTTCGTGCCCGATTCCAAGCGGCTGGACGGCCTGCTCCAGGATTTCCGGGGCTGGAAGACCCACCTGGCGATCGTGGTCGACGAGTACGGCGGCACCGCCGGCATGGTGACGCTGGAGGACGTGCTGGAGGAGGTGGTGGGCGACGTCCAGGACGAGTTCGACACCGAGGAGCCGCTCTACCGCCGGCTGGACGAGCGCACCTGGCGGATCGACGCCCGCATCGGCATGGAGGAGCTCAACGAGGCGCTGGCGACGCAGTTCCCCACCGACGGCTTCGAGACCTTCGGCGGCCTGATCTACGACCTGTGCGGCAAGGTGCCGGCCGCCAAGGAAAAAGTGCGGTGGCCCAAGCAGCAGCCGCAGTGGGAGTTCCAAGTCGAGGCGGTGCGCAAGCGCCGCATCATCACGGTGCGGGCGCGGCGGCTGGCGAGGGCCGCGCCGATGCAGCGGCCTGACCAGGCAAGCATCGCCAGGCAGCAATGATCCGGCGCGACGAGGTCATCGTGCTCAAGGGCCAGAACTGGTCCGAGACCAGCCGCATCGTCCACGCGCTGGCCCGGCACGGCGGGCGGATCAAGCTGGTGGCCAAGGGCGCGCGGCGGCCGAAGAGCCGGTTCGGCGCGGCGTTCGAGCCGGGCACGCTGGCGCAGGTGGTGTACTACGACTCGCGCCGCAGCGACCTCCATACCGCGTCCGAGGCCGCGGTGCTGTGGCGGCCGCGCCACGACGACCTGGAGCGCCTGGCGTTGCGCGCCGCGGGACTGGAGCTGGCCGACAAGGGGGCCCCGCCCGAAACCCCGAGCTTCGCCCTGTACGCCAATCTGCTGCGTTTCCTGCAGTCGCTGGATGACGAGGGCGGCGCGAAGCACGCGCAGCTGATCGCGTTCCTGCTGCTGGCGATGAACAATCTGGGCTACAACCCCGTGCTTGACCGCTGCCTGTCGTGCGGCAAGCCCGCCGGCCAGCACGTCCATGATTTTTCCGTGTCCCACGGCGGGTTCGTCTGCGCGGCTTGCGGCAGGAAACAGACCGAGACCGTCGCCGTCACGGCGGCCCAGTACCGGGCCCTGCGGTTGTGGCACGACCACCAGGCGCTGCCCGACCTCGCTCCCGACGATTCCCTCCGCATGATCAACATCCTGACCGCGTTCCTCAACCATCACATCCCCGGCCGCAATAAACTGATCTGCGCCCGCTATCTAGTGTGATCCGATCCGGGAATATCCCCGGCACTGCGGCGGCGCACCCTGTCCCAACATTCAGAGAGGACGCACCATGCCCGAGAATTTCCCCCTGGAGCGAATGAGCCGCGAGATGACCGAGGCCCTGTTCGAGGCCGTGCCGCAGGAAATCACCGTGATCGACCGCAACGACGAGGTGGTGGGCTGGAACAAGCACGCCACGCGGCTGTTCCCCCGGCCGATGGGGTCGATGGGCGTCAACATCCGCCACTGCCACCCCGAGCGCAGCCTGGACAAGGTGCTGGCCATCGTGGGCGAGATGCGGACCGGGAAACGCGACAAGGCGCGGTTCTGGATCGACCTGCCCATCGGCAAGGACAGGACGAAGCACAAGGTGATGATAGAGTTCTACGCCCTGCGCGACAAGCAGGGGAACTACCTGGGCTGCATGGAGTGCACCCAGGACGTGGAGGAGATCAGGCAGCTCGAGGGCGAACAACGGCTGCTGAGTTGAGCGACATGCGGCACGAGCAGAACCCGGTCCTTCGCGGACCGGGTTTTCCATGGCCGTTCGCCGAATATCCCCGCCCCGGAAAAACCGGATTGCACTGCCGCCGTAAATGTGCTATCATTCGTGCATGTCGAGAGTGAGGCTGAAAAAGGTCGAACGGCTGTACGCCCTGTTCATCCTGGGGCTGGTCATCCTGGCCCTGCTCAACCTGCGGCGCCTGCCGTCCTGGCCGATGATCTTCCTGATCTACGGGCTGACCCTGGCGGTCTATTTCCTGGTGGTGCTGCTGGACACCCGCTGGCCCTACAAGTTCTTCGAGCTGCTGCGGCGCTGGGCGCCCTACGCCGGCATCCTGCCCGTGTTCCAGAGCCTGGGCTACATCACCCACTACATCCGGCCCGACCTGGACAAGTACCTGATCCGGATCGATTACGCCATCTTCGGCGTCAACCCCACGGTCTGGCTGGAGCGCTTCTCGCCGCCCTGGTTCGTCGACGTGCTGGCCGTCTGCTACTCGTCGTACTATTTCCTGCCCGTCATCCTGGCCGCGTTCCTGCACTGGAACAACAAGCACCACGAGCTGGAGCACTTCTTCCTGGCCGTCACCATCGGGTTCTTCATCTCGTACGTCGGCTACCTGCTGGTGCCGGCCATCGGCCCGCGCTTCACGCTGGCCCGCATCCAGAACATCCCGGTCAAGGGCCAGTTCTGGGCCAACCAGATCCTGGATTTCCTCTCGGCCAACGAGTTCAACAAGCGCGACTGCTTCCCCTCGGGGCACACCGGCATCACGCTGATCGTGCTTTATTACGCCCACCAGCACTTCAAGAAGCTGTTCGCGGTGCTGCTGCCGGTGGGGATCCTGCTGATCATGGCCACGGTCTTCCTGCGGCTGCACTACGTGATCGACGTCATCTCCGGGTTCGCCCTGGCCGCCCTGGCCATCCTGATCGCCGAGATCTGGAACCCCCACTTCCTGCGGGCACCCGACGCCGGCCAGTGAATTGACCGCGCCGGCCAGCACACCAAACCGCCCGGCGAAAAGAAAAACCGTCAACATCATGTTGACGGTTTTTCTTTTTGCCGCTGCCCTCATGGTGAGACGGGAAGCGAGATCCAAAACGTGCTGCCGTTGCCGACGTCGCTCGTTACTCCGACGGAACCGCCGTGCGTCTCGGCGACATGCTTGACAATGGACAATCCCAGCCCGGTGCCGCCCAAATCCCTCGACCGCGACTTGTCGACGCGGTAGAACCGCTCGAACAGCCTGGGCAGGTGTTCGGGCGGGATGCCGGGGCCCTCGTCGCTGACCGACAATTTCACGCTGCCAGGCGATGCCGCCGCCGCAACGGTGATCGTCGATTTCTCGGGTGCGAACTTGACGGCGTTGTCCAGCAGGTTGACCAGCGCCGTCGTCATCCGCTCCTCGTCCACGTTGATCATCAGTTCCAATGCCGGATCGGATGGCACGGCCACCCGCATGCCCCGGCTGCGGATCTGCTGGCCGACCGCATCCATCGCTTGGTCGATCAACTGCCGGACCTTCACCGGCTGGCGATTGAGCCGGATGTTACCGGTTTCCAGACCGGAAATGTCCAGCAGGTCATTGACGATCTTCGCCATCCGCGACGCCTGGCGGTGGATCCGCCCCAGGAAATCGTCGCGCTCGGTCGGCACGTCCTGGGCGCCGTCACGCAGTGCCTCGGTGAAGCCGATCACCGCCGACAGCGGCGTCTTCAGCTCATGGGAAACGTTGGCCACGAAATCCCGGCGCAGGCCTTCCAGCCGCTTGAGGTCGGTGACGTCCAGCAGCACCAGTACGCGGCCGGCCACCGGCCCCGACAGGGTCGACGAATGGACCAGCAGCGTCCGTCCGCCGATCTCGACCTCGGCCACGTCGGCCTGGCCGGTGACCAACTGATCCAGCTGCGGCAGCCGGATCAGCTCCAGCACCAGCTTGCCTGCGGCCTGGCCGGCCGTGGTGTCCAGCATCGCCGCCGCGGCCGGGTTGATCAGCCCGATCCTGCCGTCAGCGCCGACCACGACCACGCCCTCGCGCATGCTCTCCAGGATCGATTCCAACTGGGTGGTCTTCTCGTGCAACTGCAGCGCAGCCCGCTCCCAGGATTCGGCCATGGCATTGAGCGACTGCGCGATCACCACGGTTTCCAGCGGGCCCTCATTGACGGGCGCGCGGGCGCTGAACTCCCCGGCCGCGATGCTCTGGGACACCGTTCCGATGCGCTTGATGACCCGGGCCGCCGGTCTCCAGACCAGGCTGGTCATCAGCGCCAGCAGCAACATCGAGATCAGCAGCGCGGCCGTGAAGCCCATCATCAGCCGCCGCTGGTATTCCATGAATCGCCGCCACGGCCAGGCCAGGCGGCAATAGCCCCACATCTCGCCCCGCACGTGCAGCGGCACCGCCAGATAGATCAGGTCCTGTTTCAGCGTGCGGCTGTACCGCGCGGCGTATCCCCAGCCGTCGGCGGACGCCTGGATGATCTCGGGGCGGGCCAGGTGGTTGTCGAGCCCAGGCAGATCGGCGGCGCTGACGTCGGAGTCGAACAGCACCATGCCCGTCTTGGCCACGATGGTGATCCGTCTTCCCAGCACCGCCGCCTGGCCGGCGGTGAACGAGCGCAGGCTGTCGTCGGACACGCGGCGGGCGAGCAGCGTCTCATATTGCTGGCCGATCAACACCGTCTGATCGCGCATGTCCTCGGCGGTCAGCTGCAGCAGGTAATGGCGGCTGTCGATCGCCAGGTAGAGGCCCAGCCCGGCGAACACCAGCAGCAGCGACAGCAGGCCGTAGACGGTCAGCTTGGTGCGCAGGCTGCGGATCATAGCCGCTCCTGCAATTTGTAGCCGAACGACTTGACCGTGATGATGGCCTTAGCCAGCATCGGGATCTTCTCCCGCAGGTGGCGGATGTGGACGTCCACGGTGCGTGTCTCGCCGCTGTAATCCAGCCCCCACACCGCATTGAGGATCTGATCGCGCGACAGCACCCGGCCCGGCCGCTGCAGGAAATACTGCAGCAGGCTGAATTCCTTGGCCGTCAGCTGGACATCGCGCTTGGCGTCGTTCACGGTGTGGCGCTCGCTGTCCAGCGCCAGGTGGCGGTATCGCAGCACTTTGGTCCCGGCAGGCGACGGCTGTTCTTGCCCCCGCCGCAGCACGGCTTTGATCCTGGCCACCAGTTCCTTCGGCGAGAACGGCTTGGTGACGTAGTCGTCAGCGCCCATCTCCAGTCCCAGGATGCGGTCGGTCTCCTCGCCCTTGGCGGTCAGCATGATCACCGGTAGCCGCTGGGTGGCGGGGTCGGCGCGCAACAGACGGCACAGCTCCAGGCCGTCGATGCCCGGCAGCATCAGGTCCAAGACCAGCAGGTCGGGCGGGTGCGCCCGCAGCCGGGGCAGCGCTGTCTCGCCGTTGTTGTACTGCACCGCCTCGAAGCCGTTCTTGCGGAGGTAGTGCTCGACCAGGTCGGCGACATCGCGCTCGTCCTCAACGATGGCGATACGTTTTGGCATCTGGCTCCTCGTCTGTCTTTCGCTGCGTAATAATATATTAACAGCGCTGAAAAGTAAAGTGAAAAAGACTTTATCTTTGTATTATGCCCCGGTTAAGGGGCTCGTTTCGGTCACCGGTCACTATTCACGCCGATTTTACATCAAGCCAACGGCCATCTAATCTCCGGGCCGTATAATCCGCCATGATCAAAACGCCGTCATTCGCCGACATATTGTTGACCATGCTGCTCCTCGGCTTCCTGCTGCTGATCCTGGGCGTGGCGGTGCTCTCGCTGATGCCCGAGAACGGTTACGCGCCGCGCCCCGGTGAGGGCGCACTGCACCACATTATAATGAGGCGCTGATGGGCCTGGCCGATCTCCATATCCACTCGGATTATTCCGATGGCGCGGCCTCGGTCGAGCGTATCCTGTTCCGGGCGTGCCACCTCGGGCTGGACACCATCGCCGTCACCGACCATAACGAGATCGCTGGCGCGCTGGAGGCCCGGCGGCTGGCCGAGCGCTGGCAGCTGCCGGTCCAGGTGATCGTGGGCGAGGAAGTGACGACCTCGGAGGGCCACGTGGTGGGCCTGTTCCTGAAAGAACGTATCCGGCCATTGCTGACCGCCCAGGCCACGGTCGATGAGATCCATCGCCAGGGCGGACTGGCGATCGCGGTCCATCCCTTCTCGGCCTGGCTGAAGATGTTCGACTGCGGCGGCGTGGGCCGGCTGGTGGAGCGGCTGCAGTTCGACGCCCTGGAGACCGCCAACGGCAACATCACCGAGGGTTTCTCCAACGCCTGGACCAGGGGCTACAACCGGCGAGTCACCAGGCTGGCCGAGCTGGGCGGGTCGGACGCGCACACCGAGGCCGCCATCGGCCAAGGCGTGACCGTCTACCCCGGGGCCGGTGCGGGAATGCTGCGCCAGGCCATTTACTACCGGGCCACGACAGCGAGGGAAAGCGCCTGGAAGCTGGGGGCGATGGCGGACTTCCTCAAGAACCACCTGCTCGGTAAGATGGACCTCTACGGGGCTAAGGGTGGGGCCATCGGGCAGTCGGGTACGATTTAACAAATACCTAACAAACGGGAAACGATGCCGTAACCTTGGTCGGGTATCATCGACGACAGCGAACAACGAAAACAGGAACTACAGGAAAGGACAACCATGAAGACACGGAAACTCTTGCTGCTGGCGCTGGCGCTGGCCACGGCGGCTGGCACGACCCTGGCCCAAGCCCGCAAGAAGCAGCAGCCCGACACCGCCCTTACCGCGCTGCAGGCCAAGATGGAACAGCTGACGGCGCAGGTCGGGAGCCTGAAATCGGCGCTGGACGCTTCGCAGCAGCGGCTGGCCCAGCTGCAGGACAAGGTCAACACACCGATGTCCGAGGAGAGGATCACCACGGTCGACGACCGGGTAAGCGGCGTCAACGACCGGCTGCTGACGGCCGAAAGCGACATCGTCGGCCTCAAGAAACTGAAGGTCTCGGGCTACATCCAGTTCCGCTACGAGTACCTGGACTACCGGCCGCTCAACGACGGCGCCACTACTACGTCGAAGTACGGCGTATCCTCGACCTCGATCAACGGCAGCCAGGGCGTCAGCGACTTCTACGTCAGGCGCGGCCGCATCAAGTTCACCTACACCCCGAACAAGACCTC
>DATJQG010000128.1:0-2244 GCA_035506015.1 Candidatus Edwardsiibacteriota bacterium | reverse complement strand
GGGCTGCGCGAACTGGATGGAGATGATCCGTTCGCGGGCGATCTCCTTGACCTCGCCGTCGACCTGGAACTGCACCACGCTCTTGGTGCCGCCGATGAACGTGCCGACCATCACCGAGCCGTCGGTCAGCGAGATCCTGTCGTTCGCCAGCGCCTCGGCGGTGCCCGACGGCTGCTCCACCACCACGTAGACCTTCTCGCTGGGCAGGTAATCGAAGTACAGGCCGTCCCAGAAGTAGTAGGGGCGGAGCCCGAAATGGACGATGGTCCAGCCCTCGGGCAGGAAGTCGATCCGCGCGCCGATCGGCGGCCGCGCCACGATGTAGCCGTGCGGGTGGCGGCGGTAGAAATGCCCGCCCCAGAAGAAGAACGGGTCGTCGTGGAACTTGAACGAACGGTACTCGTGCGGCAGCCTGGGGACCACGGTGACCTTGTTGTCGTGGTCGCGGTGGTGCTGCGCCAGGGCGGGCGCGGCCGATAAGAGAAGGGCGCCAGCGCATGCGATCGCGACCGCACACATGATGCCCTTGGTCAAAGATGGTCTCATGATGATGCCTCCAGAAAAAGATTGCGGTGTTGTGCGCTCCTTACTTGATTAGACGATGCCCCGGGGCGATAGGTTTAATTGAACTTGCCTGGCGAATCCTTTGCCTCAGAATACCTTGACCGTCAGGTATTTCTTGGGGTTGGCCTTGATATCGGAGATCAGGTCCTGCAGCTGCTTGTTGGTCTTGCCCAGCTCGTCGTACAGCTCGCGGTTGTTGACCAGCTGCCCGGCCGTGCCCTGGCCCGAATTGATCTTGCGCGAGATCGAGTCCAGGTTGGCGCTGGCCCGCGCCAGGTTCTGGATGGTGCTGTCAAGCTTGGCCTCGTTGGGGGATAGCAGGTGATCCGTGCTTTGGACGATGGACTTGAGCGCGGCCCGGTTCTCGGTGGCGATGCCGTTGAGCTGGGCCGTGGCGCTGGTCAGGTTCCTGATGGCGATGCCGATGTTGCGGGTGTTCTCGGGCGTGGCGATGTCGCGCTTGAGCTGGGCCACCAGCTGGCCGGCCTCGTCGCCCAGGTAACCCAGCTTGACGGCCGTCTCCATCAGCCCGGCCGCGCGCTGGCCGATGGCCGTGTCCCGCTGGTCGAACGGCTGCGGCGCGCCGCCCTGGATCACCGCGATCCGCTTGTCGCCCATCAGGCTGGCGTCCAGCAGCCAGAACTGGGCGTCGCGCCTCAGCTCCACGTCGTTGTCCACCAGCAGCACCGCGACGATGCCGGGCCGGGAGCGGTTGAGCGCCACGGCCTTGACCTTGCCCTTCTCGATGCCGGACACCGTCACCGGGTCGCCCACCCGCAGGCCGCCGGCGTCCTCGAACGACACGCGGATATCGTAGCTCCTGCGGCCGACCTCGATCCGGTTGAGCCACAGCAGGCCCAGGATCAGGATCGCCAGGGCCGACAGTACCACCAGGCCCACGATCACTTCGATGCGGCGGTTCGACATCTGTGCTCCTTGAAAATAGCGATGCTACTTGAGTGCCGGGTCAGTGGAACGGCCGCCGTCCTTTTCACGGCGGCCATGGGACACGTCGATCCCCAATATCCTTTCCCTGAAATGCAGCGCCAGCCTGGCCGAGACGAAGCCGATGGCCGCGCCGGCCAGCACGTCCGAGGGATAATGCCGCCCCAGGTAGATCCGCGAGAGCGCGACGCCGGTGGCCAGCGCGTAGCAGGGAATGGACAGCGTGGGGTACTCGTGCGCGAACACCGTGGCCAGCGCGAACGCTGCCGTTGAATGCCCGGAGGGGAAGGACGAGTTCGAGCGCGTGGTCGGGCCCTCGGGCCGCGGCCGGTCGACGGCGTACTTCAGGCCGGCCGCGACCAGCGCCGCCCCGCCATCGGCCGTCAGCGCCAGCTTGGCCGCGTCGCGGCCGCGCGGCCCGCAGAACAGCCCCACGCCGGCGCACACCGCCAGGTTGCCCGCCGGCCCGCCCAGCTGCGTCAGCCCGTCCATCGGCTTGTCCAGCCAGGGACGCTGCCAGCGGCCGCGGATCTGGTGGAACAGGCGGGCATCCAGCGACTCGGTGGCAGCGGGAACGGGCGACCATAGCAGTGATACGAAGCAAACCAGACTATAAGTACAAAAGACTAAAAGAAAACGGCGAGTCATTTCGAAAATTCTTCAGATGAAGGTGCAGGTCAAACCACATTGGATTTTATAATATCACCCCGCCGGCGGGGTGTCAAGGCCTTTCGG
>DATJQG010000127.1:0-4878 GCA_035506015.1 Candidatus Edwardsiibacteriota bacterium | reverse complement strand
ACGGACTACGGGCATGATTATTCTTGGCATTTTGACACCAGGAATTATTCCAAAAAACTGTATGACTTCATGGTAAAATGTGAGCCAGACAGTCATTTTCTTGAATTGTCTTTTAATTTTCAGCCGATGCGACCATTGTTTACACCCCTGAAGAATGTTATTGGCAAGTCCATCCCGATAAAAGCAAAATATTTTACGACATACCACGGCTTTATAATTGGTTCGGATTCAAATACCGTAAAGCGAATCTATGGTAAACCCCAACGTGTAATTAAAAGCAACGAGTATCTTTGCTATCAATGGGACTATCCAGGCGAATATTCCCTTGGGGATCAACCAGGATTTGATACGATGAAAATCGACAGAAAGCGATTTGCGGATTATTGCGCTTCATATGATATTCGCGTCTTCTTCCTTAACGGCAAAGCAATCGCTTCAGAGTTGGTCATTGGTGAACCGTGATCGTGCTGCGGGGCGAGGGCAGCGAGTGCGGGAGATGAACCATGGACCGGGTATCGTGAATGGTGAACCGTGAACGGAAATATGATGAACACGTCTATTTTAAAACAAGGAACGATATGCCTTTCGAGAAGAAAAACCGCCACGACGTCTGCGGGTTCTGCGGCAAGCCGGCCAGCGACGGCCCGCTGATCGACGGCCGCGACGCGGCCATCTGCGCCGACTGCGTCAGCATCTGCGGCGACATCCTGACCCGCGACCGCAAGCTGACCGGCATCCCCACCAAGGAGAGCCTGCCGATCCCCAAGGAGATCAAGGGCGTGCTGGACGAGTACGTGATCGGCCAGGAGCGCGCCAAGAAGGCGCTGTCGGTGGCGGTCTACAACCACTACAAGCGGATCCTGTCGCAGGGCGACAACGCCGAGATCGAGCTCGACAAGAGCAACATCCTGGTGATCGGCCCCACCGGCACCGGCAAGACGCTGCTGGCCCAGACCCTGGCCCGGCTGCTGAAGGTGCCGTTCGCCATCGCCGACGCCACCACGCTGACCGAGGCCGGCTACGTGGGCGAGGACGTGGAGAACATCCTGGTGCGGCTGCTGCAGTCGGCCAACTACGACATCAAGAAGTCCGAGATCGGCATCATCTACCTGGACGAGGTCGACAAGATCGCGCGCAAGGCCGACAGCCCGTCGATCACCCGCGACGTCTCGGGCGAGGGCGTGCAGCAGGCGCTGCTCAAGATCCTGGAGGGCACGGTGGCCCACGTGCCGCCGCAGGGCGGCCGCAAGCACCCCGAGCAGCCGCTGCTGCCGGTCAACACCCGCAACATCCTGTTCGTCTGCGGCGGCACCTTCGACGGCCTGGACAAGATCATCAAGAACCGCACCGGCACCAAGTCGCTGGGCTTCGGCGCCGAGATCCAGGAGAAGAACAAGACCCCGATCGGCGAGGTGCTGGCCCACGTCCAGCCCGACGACCTGCTGAAGTACGGGCTGATCCCCGAGCTGATCGGGCGGCTGCCGGTGATCTGCACGCTGGAGGGGCTGGACAAGGCGGCGTTGATCGACATCCTGACCAAGCCCAAGAACGCCCTGACCAAGCAGTACCAGACCTATTTCGCGATGGAGGGGGTCGAGCTGCAGTTCCTGCCCGAGGCCCTGGACGCCATCAGCGACGAGGCCCAGAAGCGGGGCACCGGCGCGCGCGGCCTGCGGGCGGTGCTGGAGGAGACGATGCTGGACATCATGTACGAGCTGCCCTCCAAGAAGGACGTGGCCAAGTGCGTGATCGGCCGCGAGGCCATCATCGGCCGCCAGCCGCCGCAGTACATCATGAAGGACGCCGAGCAGGCGGCTTGAGGCTTCGCCCCTTGCTGCTGTCCACAATGTAAGGACATGGCGCGCCATGTCCCAACGGAGCGAAATGAGCATACACAAGAACCTGTGCGTGGTCGGGGCCCAGTGGGGCGACGAGGGCAAGGGCAAGATCGTCGACCTGCTGGCGGCGCGGGTCGACGTGGTGGCGCGCTACCAGGGCGGCGCCAACGCCGGGCACACGGTCAAGGTCGGCGGCCGGGAGTTCGTGCTGCACCTGATCCCGTCGGGCATCGTCCACCCCGGGACCACCTGCATCATCGGCAACGGCGTGGTGATCGACCCCAAGGCGCTGCTGGACGAGATGGCGCTGATCAAGAAGCAGGGCATCGCCATCGGCGACCGGCTGCGCATCTCGGCCCAGGCCCACGTCACGCTGCCCTACCACCGGCTGCTGGACCAGGCCCGGGAGGGCCAGCGCGGCGGTTCCATCGGCACCACCCACCGCGGCATCGGGCCGACCTACACCGACAAGGTGGCGCGCAGCGGCATCCGGATGGCCGACCTGCTGGAGTTCGCGCGGTTCGAGCAGAAGCTGCAGCGCAACTTCACCGAGAAGAATTTCCTGCTGCAGAACTACTACCGCTCCCAGTCCGGCAGCATCTACGAGATCCTGGAATCGTACCTGGCCTTCGCCAAGCTGCTGAAACCCTACGTCACCGACACGGCGCTGCTGCTGTCCCAGCTGATGGCCAAGGGCAGGACCGTGCTGTTCGAGGGCGCGCAGGGCACGTTCCTGGACGTCGACTACGGCACCTACCCCTACGTCACGTCGTCCTCGACCATCGCCGGCGGCGCGGCCACGGGCACCGGCGTGGGGCCCGGCATGGTCGGCAGCGTGCTGCTGGTGGCCAAGGCCTACACCACGCGGGTGGGCAACGGCCCGTTCCCCACCGAGTTCGACGCCGCGATGTCCGACCGGCTGCGGGCCAAGGCCGGCGACGAGGTGGGCCGCACCACGGGGCGGCCGCGGCGCTGCGGCTGGCTGGACGCCGTGATGCTGAAGCGAGCGGTGCAGCTCAACGGCGCCTCCAGCATCGCGCTGACCAAGCTGGACGTGCTGGACGGGATGCGGCCGCTCAAGGTCTGCACCGGCTACAAGCTGCGGGGCAAGGCCGTCGCCGGCGTGCCCTGGTCGGCCGAGGACTGGGAACAGTGCCGTCCGGTCTACACCGAGCTGCCAGGCTGGACGGAGAGCACCGCGGGCGCCCGCACGTTCGACCGGCTGCCGGCCGGCGCCAAGAAATACCTGGCGCTGGTCGAGCGGCTGGCGGGCTGCCGGGTCTCGATCGTCTCGGTGGGATCGGAGCGCTCGGCCACCATCGTGCGCGGCGCGATCTGAGGCCCCGGCCCGAATAAGGCTTGACCAATGGGGCGGTTTATAGTAAAATTAAGGGCTACGTGCGAGCCAGTAGCTCAGCTGGTAGAGCACCGCCCTTTTAAGGCGGGAGTCATGGGTCCGATTCCCATCTGGCTCACCAATTCGCCCGTCCGCCACCGGCCACCATATCTCACTCTATCAGGAGGTGTGTCATGACACCGCAGGAAGTCTTAAAGAAGGTCATCCTGTTCAAGTACCTGTCGCCGTCCGAATTGGACTCGCTGGCCAGCCGGCTGCAGAAGCGGGACATTGCCAAGGGCACGGTGGTGTTCAAGGAGGGGTCCGATGGCCAGGAGATGTTCCTGATCACCAAGGGCGAGATGGAGATCTCGATCAGCCGCAACGACTCCAAGCTGGTGCTGGCCGAGCTGGGCGAGAGCTCGTTCTTCGGCGAGATGGCCCTGATCACCGACAAGCCGCGCACGGCGACGGTGATCGCGCTGGTCGACTCCGAGGCCTACGTGCTGTCCAAGACCGAGTTCCAGGGGCTGCTGGTCAAGGAGCCGCAGCTGATGGCGCGGCTGCTGATGGCCATGGCCGAGGTGCTGAGCCAGCGGATCCAGGCCACCAACGAGAACCTGGAGACCTATTTCCTGATCAACCGGGCGATCGTGGACAACGAGCAGTTCCGGCGGCTCTACATCCACAGCCAGCTCAAGACCTAGGCAGGCCCAAGTCCCCATCGACTAGCGGTTAGGTCACCACTCTTTCAAGGTGGCGGCACGGGTTCGAATCCCGTTGGGGACGCCATCCTTCGACTGGCTTAGGATGACGCATTCGTGCCGCCACCTTGGAACGATGAAGGCGGCACCCCGATGGATCGGGGTTGGGGACACAGGCGCCGGGTTCGATCTGGAAGGCCCACAGACAGCCCAGCTGTCGATAATTTTCTCAGAAAAACAGTAAAAAGTCCTTGACAAGTAAGCGATTAAGTTGGTAATATTATAGCAGTGTTAAGAAAAATCGCATCGTGAAACTGATCCAACTTGAGTTTTCCGGTTTGTCAGGGAGGTGAATCTAGAAACCGGCGTTACCCAGGTCATTCCTTTTATTGCCATTTATCCCGGTCATCAATCGTAAACACTACACATCAACTTAAACGGAGGGAAGATCCAACATGAAGCGTTTAATCGCACTGGTTGCGGTGATCGCGCTGGCAGCGGGCATGGCCACGGCTGCCCCCAGTTTCTACGGCAGCAACGGCCTGTTCCGGACGATCAGCGCCCAGAACGCCGGCCCGATGAACTTCGGCATCGGCGTCCACGGCATCGTCTACGGCTACATGAACGACAGCAGTGCCACCAGCTGGAAGACCCTGTACTACAACGCCACCATTCCGATCGAGGGCTACTTCGCGATCAACGACATGTTCGAGCTGTCGGTGGCCCCGGCCTACTACATGCAGCACTACAAGGCGACCATTTTGGGCCATGATTACACCTCGGACCTCAATGGCCTGACCGACACCCGGGCCGGCCTGAAGTTCTCCTACAAGCTGTCCGATGCCTTCATCGGCGGCGTGTACGCGGGCTACAACATCCCGACGATCAGCGACACGCTGAACCCGTACGCCCACGTGACGGACTTCAAGCACAACGGCGCGCTGGATGCCCGGCTGCTGGCCGACTACAAGTTCGGCGACGGCTGCCTGAACCTCAACGT
>DATJQG010000126.1:0-2536 GCA_035506015.1 Candidatus Edwardsiibacteriota bacterium | reverse complement strand
AAACAGCCGATACCGAACAATTTCGGCGGCCTGCCCCGGGAAAACAGCGATCCCCGGACTGCCAAGATCGCCGTGCTGCCGGTGCCGTTCGACAAGACGTCCACCTACGGCAAGGGCGCCGATAAGGGGCCGCAGGCCCTGATCGCCGCGTCGCAGCAGGTCGAGCTCTACGACATCGAGACCGGCATCGAGGTCCACCGCCACGGCATCGCCACGCTGGCGCCCGTGCGGGCCGCGACGCCCGAGGCGCTGGTGCGCGCCACGCACCGGGCGGTGGCCGGGCTGCTGCAGCGCGGCAGGTTCGTGGTGACGCTGGGCGGCGAGCACTCGGTGTCGGTGGGCCCGATCCAGGCGCACGCCGAGCGGTTCCCCGGCCTCAGCGTGCTGCACCTCGACGCCCACAGCGACCGCCGCGACCGCTACCACGGCAGCCGCTACAACCACGCCTGCGTGATGGCCCGGGCCCAGGAGCTGACCGGCGGCAGCGTGGTGTCGGTGGGCATCCGCAGCATGGACAGCTCGGAGCTGCCCAGCACCGACCCCGCCAAGATGTTCTACGCCCACCAGCTGCGCAACGACAGGGAGTGGGTGTTCCGCGCCATCCGCCAGCTGCGGGACGACGTCTACATCACGGTGGACCTGGACGTGTTCGACAGCGGCATCATGCCGTCGACCGGCACGCCCGAGCCCGGCGGGCTGGACTGGTACCAGGTGTGCGACCTGCTGCGCGAGACCTGCGCCCGCAAGAACGTGGTGGGCTGCGACGTGGTCGAGCTGTGCCCCTCGAAGCACGACCGCGCCCCGGATTTCCTGGCGGCCAAGCTGGTGTTCAAGATGCTGAGCTACAAGTTCAAATGATCCGAACCACAGAGGACGCAGAGCCGGGATCGATAAGCGGATGTCATCTTGAGATGCCCTGCGTGCCTGACGGATTGAAAGATGGCAACGTCACCCTTCAACTTGTCGGGCGAGGAGAAACCTCAGGGTGACAATAACTGGCGGGACTCGGTACAGCACAAATTATAAATACTCTCTGTGCCCTCTGTGGTTTAAAGTACTATGATCCGTATCGAATCGCACCCCATCCTTGAATTCACCAAGGGCAAGAAGGTCACCTTCTTCTTCGAGGGCCGTCCGGTCGAGGGCTTCGAGGGGGAGCCGGTGGCCGCCGCCCTGCACGCCGCCGGGATCAAGGTCTTGCGCCACAGCGTCAAGCTCAACCGTCCCCGCGGCTTTTTCTGCGCCATCGGCAAATGCTCGTCCTGCCTGATGGAGATCGACGGCGTGCCCAACACCTTCGCCTGCATCACGCGGATCCGCGAGGGCATGCAGGTCAAACGCCAGGCGGGCCGGGGCACGTTGCCGGGGACCAACTTGACAGGATTGACATGATTCCAAGGAATTTATCTCTGTACGGATCAGAATTTGTATTTTAAAAACCCTGGTAATCCTGTCCAAATATACTCGGGCGGGGTAAGTTTGTGATATCGAATTAGACAGGATCGACATGATTTCACGTTTCTCCATGCCCCCTAGCCAAAAGCATTATTCTTGTTAATCTTGTAATTCCTGTCCAAAGTAATGAAAGATATAGACCTCCTGATAATCGGCGGGGGGCCGGCCGGGCTGATGGCCGCGCTGTCGGCCTCCGAGTTCGGCCTGAAGCCGCTGATCGTCGACGAGAACGGGCGGCTGGGCGGCCAGCTGATCAAGCAGACCCACATGTTCTTCGGGTCGAAGGCCGAGCGGGCCGGCACCCGCGGCTACGAGATCGGCATCGAGCTGGAGCGGGAGATCGCGCAGCGCGGGGTCGAGGCCTGGCTGGACGCCTCGTGCGTGGGCTACTATCCCGACGGCACGGTGGCGATCCTGCACGACCAAAAGGTGGAAGGCCTGAAGCCGAAGGCTTTGATCGTGGCCACGGGCGCGTCCGAGAACTTCGTCTCGTTCCCGGGCAACGACCTGCCGGGCGTCTACGGCGCGGGCGCGGTGCAGACTTTGATGAACGTCCACGGCATCAGGCCGGGCCAGTCCGTGCTGATGATCGGCTCGGGCAACATCGGGTTGATCGTGTCGTACCAGCTGATGTAGGTTGGCGTGTCGGTCAAGGTTATCATCGAGGGATTGCCGACGATCGGCGGATATTTAGTGCACGCCTCCAAGATCGCGCGGGCCGGCGTGCCGATCCTGACGCGGCACACCATCCTCGAGGCCCACGGCAAGGAGGAGGTCACCGGCGCGACCATCGCCAAGATCGACGACAAGTGGCAGCCCATCGCCGGCTCCGAGCAGAAGATCGACTGCGACACCATTTGCCTGGCGGTGGGATTGGCGCCTTTGACCGAATCATTGTGGCAGGCGGGCTGCGAGATGTTCTACGTGCCCGAGCTGGGCGGCCACGTGGCCTGGCACGACGAGCTGATGATGACCACGGTGCCCGGCGTGTTCACGGCCGGCGACGTGACCGGGATCGAGGAGGCCTCCACCGCGATGCTGGAGGGAGAGCTGGCGGGGCTGGGAGCCGCCCAGTTTATAA
>DATJQG010000125.1:0-2008 GCA_035506015.1 Candidatus Edwardsiibacteriota bacterium | reverse complement strand
CTCGGTCGGGAGCGCCGCGGTATAGCCCAGGGCGCGGCCGCGCGGGATGATCGTGACCTTGTGCACCGGGTCGGCGTGCGGCATCGCGTGGCCGACGAGCGCGTGGCCGCCCTCGTGGTAGGCGATGACCTTCCGCTCCTTCTCCGACAGCAGCACGCTCTTGCGCTCCGGGCCGGCCATGACCCGGTCGATGGCCTCCTCCAGCGCCGCCATGGTGATCTGCTTGCCGTTGGACCGCGCGGTAAGCAGCGCGCCCTCGTTGATCACGTTGGCCAGGTCGGCGCCGGTGAAGCCGGGCGTGCGCCGGGCGATGACGTCGAGGTCGGCGTCGGGCGCGATGGGCTTGCCGCGGGCGTGCACCTTCAGGATGCCCCTGCGGCCGGCCAGGTCGGGCTGGGCCACCACGATCTGGCGGTCGAAGCGGCCGGGGCGCAGCAGCGCCGGGTCGAGGATGTCGGGCCGGTTGGTGGCCGCGATCACGATCACGCCGCCCTTGGTGTCGAAGCCGTCCAGCTCGACCAGCATCTGGTTCAGGGTCTGCTCGCGCTCGTCGTGGCCGCCGCCGAGGCCGGCGCCGCGGTGCCGCCCCACGGCGTCGATCTCGTCCACGAACACGATCGCCGGGGCGTTGGCCTTGGCCTGCTCGAACAGGTCGCGGACCCGGGACGCGCCGACGCCGACGAACATCTCGACGAAGTCAGAGCCCGAGATCGAGTAGAACGGCACGCCCGCCTCGCCGGCCACCGCCCGGGCCAGCAGCGTCTTGCCGGTGCCGGGCGGCCCGTACAGCAGCACGCCCTTGGGGATCTTGGCCCCGATGGCCTGGAACTTGGCCGGGTTCTGCAGGAACTCCTTGATCTCCTGGAGTTCCTCGATGGCCTCGTCCGCGCCGGCCACGTCGGCGAAGGTCGTCTTGGGGGTGTCCTTGGTGATCAGCTTGGCGCGGGACTTGCCGAAGTTCATCACCCGCGAGCCGCCGCCCTGCATCTGCGACAGCATGAAGAAGAACAGCAGGAAGATCACCAGGTAGATGAGCGCGGTGGGGATCAGGCTCAGCAGCGCGTTGCTCTTGGGGATGCTGACGTTGTAGCCCTGCGGCAGGTTGCCCTTGTTCACCTGCTGCTGCAGCTTCTCCTGGAGCTGCAGGCCCTGGCCGGCCACCCAGGAGGACTCCAGCTTCTGGCCGCTGGTGGTGGTGATCTGGATCGTCTGGTTCTTGTCGACGAGCAGGGCGCTCTTGACCTGCCCCTTGTCGATGGCCGTGACGATCGTGGAGGTATCAACCTGCTTGTACGTGCTCCCTGAATTGGCGTAGTCGAGCACGAAAAGCAGCAACAGCACCGCTACGGCGATTAGCAGCAGCGGGGCTCGGAAAAAGCGCCTTAGCTCCATCGATGAGCGGCCCCGTCGGCTCGGGGCCGTTCCCTCCTGACCAGCCTCACACTCCCGTCGACCGCCGGCGGGATGGCCATCCTTAACGTCATGACGCTACACCGCTTGGCGCAACGCTTGGAAAGTCAACGCTTCCCTTGGCAGATTGTGTTCCCCTGCTCGTGTTCCCCGGCGCGGGGCGCGCCGCCTAGCCGCCCCCGTACACCGCGGGGGCCAGCGTCCCGATGAAGGGCAGGTTGCGGTACCGCTGAGCATAGTCAAGGCCGTAACCGACGACGAACTCGTCGCCGATGTCGAAACCGGTGTAGGCCACGTCCACGTGCATCTGGGCCGATCCCGGCTTGCGCAGCATGGCGCACACGTTGAGCGACGCGGGCCTGCGCGAGCGCAGGTTGCCCGCCAGCCAGGACAGGGTGAGCCCGGAGTCCACGATGTCCTCGACGATGAGCACGTGCCTCCCGGTAATGTCCGTGTCGAGATCCTTGAGGATACGGACCACGCCCGAGGACTTGGTGCCCGAGCCGTAGGAGGAGATCGCCATCCAGTCCATCTGCACCGGCAGGTGCATGGCCCGGGCCAGGTCGGCCATCACCATGACCGCGCCCTTGAGCACGCC
>DATJQG010000124.1:0-2613 GCA_035506015.1 Candidatus Edwardsiibacteriota bacterium | reverse complement strand
CGGCCGGGCTGTCGCCCAGTATGGGGATGCCGCCGGCCTGCCGCACCAGATTGATCACGGCCTCGACCATGGCCGGGTGCGTGGTGATGGCCTCCTCCGGCTTCGACGCCTGCAGCAGGTTCGGTTTTAATAGGACCTTTTTATCCTGTTTAACGAAGGCGCCCATGCCGCCCAGCGGTTCGAGGGCCTTGACGATCGCGGCCTGGACAGCAGCAACGTCGTATGATTCGCATGTGGCGAGGGATACTTTGGTCATTGCAGCGCGTTAATTAAATTCTCACGAACATTTTCCCCGGCAGCTGCCTGGCCATCCCCTTCAGCTCCAGCGACAGCAGGATGCGTAAAGCTTCCGAGGTGTTGGTCTTCGCGCTTTGCGCGATCAGGTCGATGTGCAGCGGCGCGTCCAGCAGGGCCTGGAACACGGGCTGCTCGGCCTTTTCCGGCTGGGGTTTGGGCGGCTCGGGCACGGCGGGCATTGGCGGGATGCTGACCTTCAATTCTTCGAGGATATCGTCCACGGTCTGCACCAGCTTGGCGCCCTGTTTGATCAATTGATTCGTGCCCTTGCTGGTGGCCGCGGTGACCGGGCCGGGCACCGCGAACACCTCGCGGCCCTGGTCCGACGCCCAGCGCACGCTGGAGAACACGCCGCTGTCCTCGCGGGCCTCCACCGCCACCGTGCCCAGCGACATCCCGGTGATGATGCGGTTGCGGCTGGGGAAATGCCCGGACAGCGGCTCTTCGCCGAACGGGTACTCGGAGATCACCGCGCCCTGCTCGATGATGCGGTCGCGCAGCTGCTCGTTCTCGGGCGGGTAGCAGACGTCCACCCCGCAGCCCAGCACCGCCACGGTGCGGCCGTTGCCGTCCAGGGCGCCGCGGTGCCCGGCGGTGTCGATGCCGCGGGCCATGCCGCTGACCACGCAGAAGCCGTGGTGTGCCAGGTCTCGTCCCAGGGACGACGCGATGCCCTTGCCGTAGACGCTGGCGTTGCGCGAGCCCACGATGGCCACCGAGCGGGCGTCCTGGGGCTTCAGCGCGCCGCGCACGAACAGCAGCGGCGGCGCGTCGGCCAGCTGTCGCAGCGTCGGCGGGTACTCGGGATCGTCCTGGCAGACGATCGACGCCCCCAGCTTGGCGCAGCGTTCCAGCTGCAGGTCGGCGAAGCCGTCGTCGCGAAAGGACTGCAGCGCGGCGACCGTGCGCTCGGCGATGCCCTCGATCTCCGACAGCGCCCGCCGGTCGGCGGCGAAGACGCGCTGCGGGCTGCCGAACGCCCTCAGCAGCTGGTTGTAGCGGACCACGCCCACGCCGGGCGCGGCCAGCAGCCGCAGCCACGGCAGCAGTCGCTCAGGGCTCTTCATCCTCGTCCCTGACGTCCTGCTTCAGCGCGGTCCTGACCGCCTTGCGCAGGTCCTGCAGGCATTCCCCGGCCCGCTGCTGCGACGCCTGGTCGGCCGCCGCGGTCTCGGCCACGGCCTCGGCCGGCACCAGCGCCAGCTGCTGGGCCAGCTCCGGCTGCAGCAGCGCGAAGGCCGACGCGCACTGGTGCCTCTCCTCGCCCCGCATCGCCAGCAGCTGACGCAGCGCCGCATCCTGGCCGCAGCGCGCCACCACGGCGTTGACCGCCTGGCCCGCGGCCTGGGCCACGCTGCGGTTGGCGTCGCCGCACTGCCGCAGCAGCGGCGCCAGCGCCTCGGCCGTGCCGATGCGCTCCAGCACCCGCGCCGCCGCCGCCCGGGCGAACCAGACGCCGCCCCCCAGCAGCCGCAGCAGCGGCGCCGTGGCGGCCGGTCCGGCCAGGCAGATCGCGGCCACGGCGTGCTCGCGCAGCGACGGGCTCTGGTCCTGCAGCGCCTTGACCAGCAGCGCGATGGCCTCGGGGCCGCGGTGCTCGGCGGCGCGGCTGACCGCGGCCATCCGCCTGGTGATGTCGCGCGACTTGAACTGCTCGACGATCTCGACGATGGCGCTATCGTTCATTTCGCTTTCTTCAGCAGCTGCACGATCTTTGTGCGCAGGGCGGCGACGCCGTCGCCCTGCGTGGCCGAGGTGTACAGCAGCTTGGCCGACTTCCTGGGCTTGGTCCGCAGCAGGTCGATCTTGTTGTACACGACCAGGTGCGGTTTCTTCAACAGCGCGGGGTTGAACTCGCGCAACTCGTCCCGCAACACCTGGTGTTCCTTGCCGGGATCGGGCACGGTGACGTCGATCACGTACACCAGGACCTTGGTGCGCTCGATGTGGCGCAGGAACTGGGTGCCCAGGCCCTTGCCCTGGTGCGCGCCCTCGATCAGGCCGGGCATGTCGGCGATGGTGCAGGTTCGGTACTCGTCCATCGCCATCACGCCAAGATTGGGCGTCAGCGTGGTGAACGGGTAATTGGCGATCTTGGGCTGGGCCTGGGTCAGGGCGGATAGCAGGGATGATTTACCGGCATTAGGGAAACCTATCAAGCCGATATCGGCAAGTAATTTGAGTTCTAATCTTAAAGTGATGCTTTTCCCTTTTTCGCCCTGCTCGGCGATGCGCGGGGTCTGGCGGGTCGACGAGGCGAACCGGGCATTGCCCTTGCCCCCCTTGCCACCCTTCAGGATCTCGTGCCTGGTGTGC
>DATJQG010000123.1:0-2468 GCA_035506015.1 Candidatus Edwardsiibacteriota bacterium | reverse complement strand
CGACGCCGGCGACGCCCAGGCCGCCGAGGTGCTGCGGGCCATGTGCTACCAGATCGCCAAGGAGATCGGCAACTGCGCCACGGTGCTGTGCGGCAAGGTCGACGCCATCGTGGTCACCGGCGGCATCGCGCACAACCGGATCATCACCGACTGGATCAAACAGCGGGTGGGGTTCATCGCCAGGAACTACCTGGTGTTCCCGGGCGAGGACGAGATGCCGGCCCTGGCCGCGGGCGCGCTGCGGGTGCTGCGCGGCGAGGAACAGGCCAGGGAGTACTGACCGCTCTCACCACACACCCCTTGATCCCCTCTTGATAGGAGGGATGGACTGGAGGGAAAATGGACGCCAAAGGCGTGACATTCCTGGCGCGCAAGAAGCTGATCGCCGGGCAGTTCGGCGCGGACAAATGGGAGCCGTTCATCGCCGCGCTGGCCAAGCGCGAGCCGTACTTCAAGACCGGCATCCTGCCGACCACGCTGATCCCGATCGACGCCTTCCTGCGGTTCAACGAGGCCGTGCTCAAGACGTTCTACCGCGGCGACGAGCGGGGCTACATCGCCATGGGCGAGACCACCGCCGAGTACTCGCTGCTGGAGGGGCCGTACAAGACCTTCCTCTGGAACCACGACTACCAGTCGCTGATCGAGGACTCGATCCCCAAGCTGTGGAAGAAATTCTACAGCGCGGGCCGGGTGGAGGCCAGCTACTTCAGGGGCGGCGCCGAGGCCCTGATCCGCGACCTGCCCGTCACGCACCCCTACTTCGACTACGCGGTGGTGGGCTACATGAAGCGGGCGCTGGAGCTGGGCGGGGCCGTGGACGTCAGCTTCCGGCGGGTCAAGGACGACGTCATCCACTTCAAGTTCAAGTTCACGGAATGACCGCTGCCCGCGTGCAACGGGGACCCGGTCCCCGCGGCAGGGCCGTCACCAAGCAGACCTCAACGCATCACGACAGCGAGCGCGCACCATGCCGCACCACATCACCAGGGACACGGTCAAGGGACTGGTCCGCGTCATCCACCGCGACCTGATCCAGCACCACGACCTGTGGGCCATGAGCACCGACCTGATCGCCCAGCTGGAGGGCGTGGTCGACCCCAGGATCCTGCTGGACCTGCGGGCGGCCAGCCTCAAGGTCGAGGACTGGGAGAAGAGCACGTTCGCCGAGGCGCACCGGGCCATCGTCGGCCGCAGGGCGCGGATCGCGGCGCTGATCAGGTGCAACGACCCGCAGTACCGCGAGTACCTGCACTTCGAGATCGTCTGCGCCAACCAGGGCATCCGGCTGCGGATCTTCGACGACGAGCGGCGGGCCGAGAGCTGGCTGCAGCTCCCGGCGTAACGGCGCACGGCCCCACGTCATTCCCGTGTACACGGGAATCCATGGGATGAGGACCGCGACTGGATACCGGCCTGCGCTGGGATGACAAGCAAAACCCGGAGTCATTCCGACGAAAGTCGGAATCCATGATCAACGATGTTCTATGTTTACATTCTTGCAAGCAGGCGCAACGGCACCCTGTACATTGGAATGACCAATGACATCCGGCGTCGTATGCATGAGCACAAGGAGAAACTAACGAAGGGGTTCACGGAGCGATACGGGGTTACGAGGCTCGTGCATCTTGAAGTCTTCCCGAACGTCAAAGATGCCATCATCCGGGAAAAACGGCTCAAGGAATGGCATCGGGCTTGGAAGATCCAATTGATCGAGGAACACAACCCGGATTGGGAAGACCTGACCAATAAACTGTAGTACTCTGGATTCCGACTTTCGTCGGAATGACAAGCAAGATGAAATTAAAACTCTACCAGGTCGACGCCTTCGCTGAGAAGCTGTTCACCGGCAACCCGGCCGCGGTCGTCCCGCTGGGCGGCGAGTGGCTGGACGCCGCGGTGATGCAGCGGATCGCGATGGAGAACAACCTGGCCGAGACCGCGTTCTACATCCGCAGGGACGGCAAATACCACATCCGCTGGTTCACGCCCGAGATCGAGGTCGACCTGTGCGGGCACGCCACGCTGGCCGCGTCGCACGTGCTGTTCGAGCACGAGGGGTTTTCCGGCGACACGCTGGTGTTCGGCTCGCGCAGCGGCGACCTGTCCGTGGCGCGCGAGGGAGAACTGCTGGCGCTGAACTTCCCCGCGGACCAGGTCAAGAAAGTCAAGCTTTCCAAGCCGCTGGCGGCCTACAAGGGCAGGCACGACTACATGCTGGTGTTCAAGAACGAGGCGCAGATCAAAGACATCAAGCCCGACTTCGCGGCGGTCAACAAGGTGCCAGCGCGCGGGGTGATGGTCACGGCCAGGGGCGACACGGTTGATTTCGTCTCGCGGTTCTTCGCGCCGCAGTCGGGCATCTTCGAGGACCCGGTCACCGGCTCGGCGCACACCACGCTGGCGCCGTACTGGCGGGACGCGCTGGGCACGCGGGACATGACCGCGCTGCAGCTCTCGCCGCGCGG
>DATJQG010000122.1:0-2269 GCA_035506015.1 Candidatus Edwardsiibacteriota bacterium | reverse complement strand
TGGCGGCGTTGCCGGCCATCAGCGCTACGTGCCCGGACCTCCGCTACGTGGTCGTCGGCGAGGGCCCGGACCTGCCGCGCTTGCGTTCCCTGGCCGGCGAGCTAGGGGTGCTGGACCGGGTCACGTTCACGGGCCGGCTGGACGATGCCGCGGTCGTCGCCCTGTACCATGCCTGCGACCTGTTCCTGATGCCCAGCCGGACGACGCTGGAGCCCCCCAATGTCGAGGGGTTCGGCATCAGCTTCCTCGAAGCGGCGGCCTGCGGCAAACCGGTGATCGGCGGCCGCTCGGGCGGCATCCCTGATGCAGTGATCGACGGCATCACCGGCCTGCTGGTCGACCCCAACGACCCCCGGCAGATCGCCGCCGCGGCCCTGGCCGTCCTGCGGGATCCCGGCTATGCCCGGTCGCTGGGCAAGGCCGGCCGCGAACGGGCGGCGGGCCGCAGCTGGGCGGCCGTAGGCACCACGGCCCGGGCGCTGCTGGCGGAACGGACGCGATGACGGTCGCGTATCTCAACCATGTCGGCATCATCGGCGGGGCGGAACGCAGCCTGCTGGAGATGATGGAGGCGCTGAGCGCCCGGGGCTGCCGCCCCCTGTTGCTGGCGCCCGAAGGTCCGCTCAGCGCTGCGGCCCGGCTGGGCGGCATCGCGGCGGTACCGGTCAGCTTCGATGCCATCACATCGGCCGAGCTGCTGCGCTTTCCCCTGTCACTGGGGCAGCGCTGGCGGGCGCTTGAACGCGAGATCGCATCGACGATACGGCGCCACGAGGCGCGGGTGATCCATGCGAATTCGCTGAAGGCGGCCGTGCTCGCCCGGGCAGCCGCGCAGTCGCTACGGCTGCCATTGATCTGGCATGCGCGGGACCGGGTTCCGATTCCCGCACCGGTGCGCCGGGTCCTGATCGGCATGGTCCGGGATCGGGCGGCGGCGATCATTGCCAACTCGCGCTACACCCTGAAGGCCATCGGCGCCGTACCACCGCAGGGACGGGTGGTCCTGAACGGCATTCCCCTTGACCGCTACCGACCCTTGGCTCGATCGGCTCCGGTGCGGCCGGCGTGCGTCGGCATCGTCGGGCGGATTGCGCCCGAAAAGGGCCAGGACCTCTTCGTTCGGATGGCGGCAGATCTGCGGCGGCGGCACAGCGGTCTGCGTTACCGCATCGTCGGGGATGTCTTCCCCGGGGCGGAGCGCTTCGCCCAGCGGGTCCGGCGGGACATCGCCGCCGCTGGACTGGCGGCGTCCTTCGAATGGCTGCCGCACTGCGACGGCCCGGAGGCGATCTATGGCGGGATCGACATCCTGGCGGTGCCGTCGCGCAGCGAGGGATTCGGCCGGGTGGCGCTGGAGGGCATGGCCTGCGGCATCCCGGTGGTCGCGGCGGACTCTGGGGGCGTGGCGGAATTCTCCCGGCATGGCGAGGATATCTTGCTGTTCCCGGTGGGGGACCATCGCCGTGGCGCCGACTTGGTCGCCCGACTGGCGACCGACGCCGACCTGCGGCAACGGCTGGTCGAGGGGGGGCGACGGACGGCCGGACGTCTGTCGGCCGTCAAGATGGCCGGTCAGCTCCAGTCGGTGTATGACGAGGTGCTTGGTGACTAGCATGAAATTGCTTTACATTACGCCCTTTCCGCCCGAGCCATCGGGGATCGCCGATTATGCGGCGGGATTCGCGGCGGCGATCGCACGGTTCTGTGAGGTCGATGTGGTCGCCTCGGCGCGGGGCGATCGGCTCAGCCATTCTCTGCCTGCCGTGCGGGAGCGGATGCGGGACGTGCGTCAGCGGCTGCGCTCGAGCCACTACGATCTCGTCCACGTCGAGCTGGGCCGCTCGCTGCTGGTGAGTTTCTTCGCGGCGCTGGACATCGCCATTGAATACCCGAAGATGCCCCTGGTATTGACACTGCATGATCCTCCCGGTCTGGTCTGGCATCCCCTGCTGTTCGCCGGCATCAAGAACATCCCATTGTTCAACATGGCATGGGCTGGCCTGGCCTGGCCCACCGAGTGGCTGCTGGAGCGGTCGCTCTACCGGCGGGCAGCCATGCTGCTGACCTTCTCGCACCGCGGCCGCGACCTGCTGCAGCAGCAGAAAGGGCTTCAGGACATTAGGGTGATCCCGATGGGTGTCCCGGTCTATCCGGCCCGGCCCGCGTCGGCCCAAATCAGGGTGGGGTATTATGGTTACCTCTACCGCGAGAAGGGGGTCGAGGTGCTGATCGACGCTTTGGCGCTGTTGAAGCAGCGGCAGCCCCGCTT
>DATJQG010000121.1:0-3394 GCA_035506015.1 Candidatus Edwardsiibacteriota bacterium | reverse complement strand
CCTCGGAGGCCCAGGTGGTGGCGCGGCACGAGGAACTGAAGAAGCAGGAGGACGGCCTGCGAGCCCGGATCGCGGAGCTGGCCAAGCAGCAGGAGCAACTGACCGGCCAGCTCAACAGCGATCAGCAGCTGCTGGCCCAGGTCAAGCAGCAGGTCAAGACCGGCGAGGGCGAGAAGGCCGCGCTGGACGAGCTGGCGGCCAAGGTCCAGGCCCAGGTCCAGGAGCAGTCCAAGGCCGTGGCCGGCCTCAAGGTCGAGCGCGAGGAGCTGCAGCAGGGCATCGCCGAGATCAAGTCGTCCGAGTCGCAGGTGGTGGCGCGGCACGAGGCGCTGAAGCGCGAGGAGGAGGCCATCCGCGCCAAGCTGGCGACCTGGCAGCAGCAGGAGGCCCAGCAGCGCACCCAGCTCGAGGCCGTCACCGCGGCGGTGGCCCAGGCCGAGGGCTCGCTGCAGAACATCGTGCAGGAGCAGCACGCGCGGCGCCAGCAGATCGAGGGCATGGCCACCGGGCTGGCCGCCAAGGAGCGCGAGCTGTCCGACAAGCAGACGCTGCTGCAGCAGGTGCTGCAGGACTTGGACAAGATGCAGAACGAGCGCTCGCAGGCCCAGGACGCCCTGGCCGAGATCCAGGGCAAGGTGATCGAGGCCGAGACCCGGCAGGCCGACCTGGAGCTGAAGATCGGCACCATGATCCAGGGTCTGGAGGAGAAGGCCGCCCGCAACACGGCGCTGGAGGAGGAGATCGCCCACAAGCAGCACGAGGTGGAGCTGGTGTCGCAGCTGGAGCAGAGCCTGGCGCAGATCCGGCAGCAGATCCAGGAGTCCGAGGGCCAGCGCGACGGGCTGCAGGCCGAGATCGCGCGGATGGACGCCGGGGTGCAGGAACTGAGGCAGCGGCAGGAGGAGGCCCAGCGTTACGTGGCCGAGTGGGACGGCAAACAGCAGGAGCTGCTGCGGCAGGCGGGCGAGCTGGAGCAGCGCCGGGCCGAGCTGGCCGGCCAGGTCGATGACCTGGCCAAGCGGCGCGACGAGCTGTCCGGCACGCTGTCCGCGCTCAAGGACGAATACGAGCATATCGACGCCGTCAAGGCCGAGGTCGGCCAGCTGCGCGAGGAGCGCGAGGGGCTGAAGGACGATGTCAAGAAGCTGAAGAAGGACCGCGACAAGTACGGCAACGAGCTGAAGAGCCACCAGGGGGAGCTGGAGAGCCTCCAGTCCGAGTTCGGCCAGCTGGAATCGCTGGTCGCCACCCTGACCGAGCAGCGCGACGGCATCAAGGCCGAGATCACCGACATCGAGCAGCAGCAGCGTGAACTGGAGCGTTTCCTGGCCGAGAAGCAGGACCTGCTGCAGGAGAAGGACCGGGTGAAGGGCGAGGTCGATGGCGCGCGGGCCGAGCTGGACCAGGCGCGGCAGGAATTGGGGCGCGCCGCGGCGGACTGCGAGAACGCCCGGCTCAAGGCCGAGGAGCTGCGGGCGGTGGCCAGCGGCATCGAGAAGACCATCGAGCGGCACAAGGCCGAGGAGGAGGCCCTGCGGCAGCGGCTGGCCGAGGCCGAGCAGATGAAGGCCGAGTCGCTGCTGGCGGCGCAGCAGCTGGACGACAAGAAGGCCGAACTGGGCGAGTACACCAAGCAGGTCGACCTGCTGCAGCAGGAGGTCGAACGGCTGAACCGCGAGAAAGAGGAGCGCGAGCAGGTCGAGGCCAAGCGCAAGGAAGAGGAAATGGCGGCGCTGCTCAAGGTCAAGGCCAAGGCCCGCCCGCTGACCACCGGCCTCTCCAAGCACGTAGCCAAACCGCATCCGGCGGCCGCGGCGGCGCCGGAACCGGAGGCCGAAAAGCCCGATGACCAGCAGCCGCAGCAGCCCCAACGGCCGCTGGCGCTGCCCGCCAAGGAAAAGCCCGCCGGGCTGCGCCCGTTGGGCACGCCCAGGCCGACGCCGGAACCGGCCCACGCGCCGCGCCCGATGCTGGCGCCCAGGGTGGCGGTCAATCCGCTGGCGCCCAAACCCCAGCCGGCGCCGGTCAGGCCGGCCCTGGCACCGCGGCTGCCGGTCAACCCGCTGGCCCCCCGGCCGCGGCCCGAACCGCACGTCCCGCCGCGGCCGCTGGGCCGGGCGCCGGAGAAGCCGCTGCTCAAGCCGCTGGGGGGCAAGCCCGGGCCCAAGTCCGAGATCACCTTCAGCTGACCCGCATGGCGCTGGGACCGCTGCTGGAGCAGTACCTGGGCCACCTGGCGGTGGAGCGCGGGCTGTCCCGCAACAGCCAGGAGGCCTACGGCCGCGACCTCAGGCGCTACCTGACGTTCCTGGAGCAGCGCGGCGTCAGCGACATCGGGGCGATCGGGCGCGAGCACGTCGCGGACTTCCTGCGGACGCTGGCCGGCTACGGGCTGTCGGCGGTCAGCCTGGCGCGCAACATTTCAGCGGTGAGAGGGTTCCACCGCTTTTTCGTTGCCGAGGGCCTCTGCCGCGCCGATCCCTCGGAGAACGTCGACTCGCCCAAGCTGGCCAAGCGCCTGCCCGACGTGCTGGACTACGCCGAGGTCGAGCGCCTGCTGGCCCGGCCCGATCCTGCGTCGCCGCTGGGTTTGCGCGACCGGGCGATGCTGGAGCTGATGTACGCCTGCGGCCTGCGGGTCTCGGAGCTGCTGGCGCTGTCGCGCAAAGACCTGTTCTTCGCCGACGGCTTCATCCGCTGCTTCGGCAAGGGTTCCAAGGAGCGGGTGATCCCGGTGGGCGCGGCGGCGGCGAAGTGGGTCGAGCAGTACCTGGAGCGCGGCCGGCCGCTGCTGCGCAAGCAATACGAGACAGAAGTGCTGTTCCTCAACAACCGCGGCCGGCCGCTGTCGCGGATGGGCTTCTGGAAGTTGCTTCGCAACTATGCGAAAAAAGCGGGCATCAAGAAGCGCGTGCATCCGCATATCCTCAGGCATTCCTTCGCCACGCATCTTTTGGAGGGCGGCGCCGACCTGCGCTCGGTGCAGGAGATGCTGGGCCACGCCGATATTTCGACCACGCAGGTCTATACGCACCTGGCGCTGGGCCGGCTGAAGGCCGTGCACCGTCAGCACCATCCGCGCGCGGCGCTCCGCACAGCGGCTGCGAAGGAGCCGGCATGAGCGCTCAGGCTGCGCCGCCGATTGCAACCTCATCTGCTCCTTCGATCGATGAGCTGGTCGAGGGTTACTTGCGCATGCTGGCCAACGAGCGCGGCGCATCAAAGCACACCTTGCGCGCTTACCAGCGCGAGCTGCGCGGTTTCGCGGCGTGGCTGGCCGAATATTACCGCGAACTGAGCGTCGAACGCATCGAGCACACTCACATTCGCGCCTATCTGGGCACGTTGTACGACCGCGGATTGTCGAAGGCTTCGGCGGCGCGGGCGCTGGCGG
>DATJQG010000120.1:0-3607 GCA_035506015.1 Candidatus Edwardsiibacteriota bacterium | reverse complement strand
AGTATTGCAGGGCAAGGATGCCGGCGTTCCTGAACGATCGGATTGGTGATTATAACACGTTCATCATCAGGCTTGAGGGCATCGCTTCTATCGTCATTGCGTTAGTGCTGTTCTTCAACGGATAGTAGCGATGAACTACTGATCTGAGATCGATTCCTGGCGCGGCACTCGAAGAATCTTTTTACTAAATAGATCCTTCATCAGTCAGGCAGGAAGCCATCTTCAGGATGACGGAAGCAAAGCAACACGGCAATACCCGGAATATGAGTCTGCGCAATATTTCATGAACTACGGCTCCGAAATACTGTCCCGCACCGTGGACGAGCTGATGAAGCTGCCGGGCATCGGCCGCAAGACCGCGCAGCGCCTGGCGTTCTACCTGCTGAAGATCCCCAAGGAGGACGCCCAGGCCCTGGCCACGGCCATCATCGAGCTCAAGGACAAGGTGCGGTTCTGCGCCCGCTGCTTCAACGCCAGCGAGCGCGAGCTGTGCAGCATCTGCGCCAACGGAGGCCGCGACACGGCCACCCTGTGCGTGGTGGAGGAGACCAACGACCTGCTGGCGATCGAGAAAACGGCCGAATTCAAAGGCGTCTACCATGTGCTGCAGGGCCACCTCTCGCCGCTGGACGGCATCGGGCCGGACGACCTGCGGATCCAGGAGCTGATGCAGCGGCTGGAGAAGGTCGAGGTCCGGGAGATGATCATGGCCACCAACCCCAACGCCGAGGGCGAGGCCACCGCGCTGTACCTGATGAAGCTGGTCAAGCCGCTGGGGATCAAGGTGACGCGGATCGCGCGCGGGCTGCCGGTGGGCAGCGACCTGGAGTTCTCCGACGAGGTCACTTTGGGGCGGGCGCTGGCGGGGCGGCAGGAGATGTGACCATCCTATAACTCGGGATGACATGCTTGTTCAACGAAGGGGCGATCGTATGATCGCCCCGTTCCATTATTATTGCGAATTATTTATTGCTTTTACCGGCAATTTTGCATATAATAAACTGTTAAACCACATCAGCTTTTGAGGATTTCTTGAAACCACCGATCGACTGCCGGGATTTCACGGGCTACAAGCCCTGCCGGCCGGGCTGGCTGTGCGAGAACTGCAAGGAACCCAAGCCCCGGGGCAAGATGATCCTGATCATCAACCTGGACGCGCTGGGCGCCGTGCTGATGACCACGGCCCTGCTGCCGGCCATCAAGCGGCGCGACCCGCGCTCCACGGTGCACTGGGTGACCATGCCCGGCGCGGTCCCGCTGCTGCAGCACAACCCGTACATCGACCGGATCTGGCCCTACGATTTCGAGGCCGTCTCCATCCTGCAGGCCATGACGTTCGACCGGCTGTACTCGGTCGACAAGGCCTTCCGCTCGGACGCGCTGGCGATGCTGGTCGGCTCGAAGGAGAAACTGGGATTCGGCCTCGACGACCACGGCGCCATCGTGCCGTTCAACCAAGAGGCGGAATACGCCTATCGCTTGGGCCTGGACGACCAGCTCAAGTTCAAGCGCAACACGGTGACCGGGGTCAAATTCCTGGCGCAGGCGCTTAAACTCGACTATCGCGGCGAGGACTACGTGCTGGAGCTGACGCCCGAGGAGAAGCACCTGGCGCAGGATTTCCGTTCCAAATCAAAAATCGCCAAATCCGAAATCGCGATCGGTTTTAACACGGGTTGCTCGGACCTGTTCCCGAATAAAAAAATGACCATTGATCAGCACGTACGGCTGATCAAGAAGATGCACCGGGAACTACCCAAGGCGAAGATCGTATTACTGGGAGGGAAGGCCGAGGCCGGGCGCAACGCTGAGATCAGGAAGAAAGCCGGCGCTTTCGTGACCGCCAGCCCGACCGGCGAGGGCATCCGCCGCGGCATCGTCTACGTGGACGCCTGCGACATCGTGGTGACGGGCGACACCTCGGCCATGCACATGGCGATCGCGCTGAAGAAGCACGTGGTGGCCTGGTTCGGGCTGTCCTGCGCGTCGGAGATCGAGCTGTTCGGCCGGGGCGAGAAGATCGTGTCGGCGCTCGACTGCTCGCCCTGCTGGAAGAAGAGCTGCCCCACGCTGGAATGCATCGAGCAGCTGGACCTGGACGCCGTGCTGGCGGCGGTGAAGCGGGGAATGCCGCGGCCGCGCTGACCGAGGAGGCGGACCGATGCTCCACGCCCTGATCCTGGTCGCGTCGCTGGCGGCCCACAGCGCGGCGCCGGCGTCGAAAACGCAGGCCGCGCCGGCGCCGGCCGGCCCGCCCGCCACGCAGCTGGCGCGGCGCAACTGCACCATCAACTACTACCATTACCGCATCCTGGGCCTGCAGCTCACCGGCGGCTATTCGCTCAACCTGCCGCTGTCGGTGTTCGTCGAGAGCGATGTCCAGAGCCAGGGCCAGGACCAGACCCAGGAGCTGTCGGTGTTCCAGATGCCGCTGCTGCCCGACGTCAACATCGGCTACGAGAGCCGGGGCAAGGCGTTCTTCATCAGCTGGCTGAAGATGTTCCGGCGGCCCCGCCTCCAGTTCTACTTCAAGCTGGCGATCTGACGCGCGGACCATGGCCGCCCCGTACCGCAACATACTGCTGGTGCGCACCGACCGGATCGGCGACGTGGTGCTGTCGCTGCCCTGCGCCGCCCTGGTCAAGCGGGCCCTGCCCGGCGCCGCGGTGACGTTCCTGGCGCGGGAGTACACCGCGCCGCTGGTGCGGATGTCGCCCGACGTCGACGGGGTGATCAGCGACGATCCCGCCGATTCCGCGCTGCGGCTCGCGGCAAAGCTGCGGCGCAGCCGCTTCGACGCGGCGGTGCTGCTGCATCCCACGGCGCGGCTGGCGCTGGCGCTGTGGCTGGCGCGGATCCCGGTGCGGGTGGGCACGTCGTTCCGCCTGTACAGCGTCCTGTTGAACCGCCGGGTGGCGCAGCACCGCAGGTACAGCCTGAAGCACGAACTGGAGCACAACCTGGAACTGGCCGGGCAGGGGCTGGGCATCGATCATCCCGCTGAGGCCGCAGTCCGAACGGAATATGTCCCCCAGATCATCGTCCCCGACGATCTGGTCACGTCGTCGCTGGCCACGGCGAAGGTCGGGGAACGGAGATCGTATATCGTGGTCCACCCCGGCAGCGGCGGCTCGGCCATGGACTGGCCGCTGGAGCGCTTCGCGCAACTGATCGATCAGATATCCTCATCGGGAACGGGGAACGGGAAATGGGGAATCGTTGTCACGTTAGGACCGGGCGAGGAACCGCTCAAGGAAAAACTGCGGGCGCACCTGAAGACCGAACCGATCTGGGTCACGGGACTTTCGTTGCCCGAGCTGGCGGCGGTGCTGTCGCAGGCCAAGCTGGTGGTCGCCAACAGCACCGGCCCGCTGCACATCGCGACGGCGGCGGGGACCAGGGTGATCGGTCTGTTCTGCCCGGTGGTGCCCTGCCATCCCAGGCGCTGGGGGCCCTACGGCCCGGGCCACGCCGTGATCATGCCCGACCCGGACAAGGTCTGCAAAGAGTGCCGCGGCACGGAGTGCCCGCAATTCGACTGCATGCGGTCGATCCCCGTGTCGCGGGTGCTGGAACAGGTCCAACGCATGATCGCAACATCCTGAAG
>DATJQG010000119.1:0-2900 GCA_035506015.1 Candidatus Edwardsiibacteriota bacterium | reverse complement strand
ACCTGGGGATCAGCCTGCGGCCGCCCGCGGTCAGCAAGAAGGAACAGACCGAACTCAGTTTCGAGGCCAGCGAAGGCGAAGCGCTCCAGTTGCTGGCCCGCCGCGTGGACGCCGTCGCCGCCCTCAAGGCGAAATTCCTGCCCCTGCTGCAGGACTGCGGCGCCCGGAAACTGTTCGACGAGGTCGAGATCCCGCTGGTGGCGATCCTGGCAAGGATGGAGCTGGCCGGCGTCAAGCTGGACATCCCGCTGTTCGCGGAGATGTCCCAGGACCTGGAGCGGCAGGTCGGCCAGATCGAGAAAAAGATCTACGCCGCGGCCGGCGAGGAGTTCAACATCAACTCGCCGAAGCAGCTGGGCGCGGTCCTGTTCGACAAGCTGAAGGTGGGCAAGCCGCGCAAGACCAAGACCGGCTACTCCACCGACGTCGACGTGCTGACGCGGCTGGCCGCGCACCACGAGCTGCCGCAGCTGGTGCTGGACTACCGCGGTTTGTACAAGCTGAAGTCGACCTACGTGGACGCGCTGCCGGCGGCCGCCGACCCGGACACGCACCGGCTGCACACCACGTTCAACCAGGCCGTGACCGAGACCGGCCGGCTGTCCTCGTCCGACCCCAACCTCCAGAACATCCCGATGCGCGAGGGGATCGGCCGCGAGATCCGCAAGGGCTTCATCGCGGAGCAGGGCTTCGCCCTGCTGTCGGCCGACTACTCACAGATCGAGCTCCGTTTGGTGGCGCACCTGTCAGGCGACCAGGCGCTGACCAGGGCGTTCAAGGCAGGACGCGACATCCACACCGAGACCGCCTGCGCCGTGTTTTCCGTCAACGGTGACGAAGTCACCCCGGACATGCGGCGCAAGGCCAAGGCCATCAACTTCGGCATCGTCTACGGCATGGGGCCGTACGGGCTGTCGCAGCAGCTGGGCATCCCGGTGGAGGAGGCCGCGCACTTCATCGAGCATTATTTCGCGACCTTCCCGCAGGTGCAGGCCTGGATCGCGCTGACCGTGGCCCGGGCCAGGAAGGACGGCTACGTTGCCACGATGCTGGGGCGGCGGCGCTACCTGCCGGAGATCAGCGCCGACAACGGCCAGCGGCGGGCCTTCGCCGAGCGCACCGCGGTCAACACGCCGATCCAGGGCACGGCCGCGGACATGATCAAGCTGGCGATGGTCAACATCGATCGCGCGATCACCGAGAAGAGAATAAAGAGCAGAATGCTCCTGCAGGTGCATGACGAGCTGCTGTTCGAGGTGGCGCAGGACGAGGCGGCGGCCGTCAGGAAGATCGTGAAAACCGGGATGGAGCAGGCGTTAAACCTATCGGTGCCGGTGGTGGTCGAAATAGGGATGGGCAAGAACTGGTTCGAGGCCCACTGAGCCGGCCGCGCCGGGAAAGGAAATAGATGAAATACTACCTGATGGCAAGCTTCTCCCTACTGCTGCTCGCGCCAACGAGCCAGGCGCAGCGGGACACGACGCGGGCCGCGGCCACCGCCAAGCCGCCGGCCGCCGCCGCGACCGCGGCGGCGCCCAAGATCAGCGGCGCGGCGCTGGCCTCCGAGCCGCGCGACACCTCGGACCACGCCGACAACCGCGGCGACGAGTATTTCCAGGGCAGCTACGACAACAACTACCAGCTGGACAACCGGGAGCTCTACCTGGAGCGCGACGACAGCGACAACAAGCGGGTGGACGACTCGCAGCCGGGGCAAAGCGACCAGAGCGGGGGCGGCGGCCAGGAATGACCGGGACCGGACGATCCCGGGGCGAGGAACATCATAATTCCATTCGAATAGGCAGCACCATGAGAACATGGCATCTCTTCGTACTGGCGGCCGGGCTGGCGTTGTGCTCCAACGCCGCGGCCCAAACGGCCGACACCACCGGCAAAGCCAAAGCCCCCGTAGCGAAAGCTCACGCGGTCCAGGCGGCGCCGCAGCCCGCGACATCCCCGGCCTACGCACCGGAGCAGGAGGCCGCCAGCGACTCGTCGGCGTCCTACAACCGCGACACCGAGTACGACGAGGACTACGACTACTACTACTGGGAGTACAACGACAACTGGTCGGGGTACGATCCCGGCGACGACTTCGACGCGCGCCACGACCGCGACGAGCGCGACCAGCGCGACGACCGCGACCAGAGCCCGCGCGGGGAGTGAACCGGGACCGGAGGAAGCGATGGCGAAGCAGCGGACCTTCACACTGATCGGCCTGACCGGCGCGGCCGGGTCGGGCAAGAGCACGGTGGCGCGGATCTTCAAGGCCTGGGGCGCCGAGGTGATCGACGCCGACGCCATCGGCCACGCCCTGCTGCTGCCGGGCGCGCCCTGCTACGCCGAGGTGGCGGCCGCCTTCGGCCCCGGCGTGCTGTACCCCAACCGCCGGATCGACCGCCGGGCCCTGGGCCGGCTGGTGTTCGGCGACGCCCGCCAGATGAGGAGGCTCAACGCCATCGTCCACCCGCACCTGCTGGCCGAGATCGCCTACCAGGTGCTGCGGCTGGAGCGCCGCAGTTTCCGCGGTCTGGCGGTGGTCGACGCCGCGCTGATCGTGCAATGGGGGCTGCAGCGGCGGCTGGACCGCCTGGTGGTGGTCGACGCCCCGGAGGCGCTGCGGCTGCAGCGCCTCAAGGCCAAGGGCATCCCGGCCGACCAGGCCCGCCGCATCATGGCCGCGCAGCTGCCGGCCGCCGCGCTGCGGCGGGCCGCGGACGTCGTGATCGCCAACGACGGCGACCTGGCCGCGCTCAAGCGCCAGGCCAAGGCGGCCTGGGAGCGGGTCGCCGCCGACCGCTGAAGGGCGATGACCGCGGTCGCGGCACGGGACAGCCATCGCGACGCGAGCGACCGGGCGCTGTACCGCGCCCTGCTGCGGTCGCTCCATCACCGTTCCG
>DATJQG010000118.1:0-3064 GCA_035506015.1 Candidatus Edwardsiibacteriota bacterium | reverse complement strand
AGTTCCATCTATCGCTACCTTTCATTGATTGCGCGCTGCGCCGGCGGCCGCGGGGTCACCGGGCGTCGGCCAGCCGCTGGCCGTACCACGTGCGGTAGTATTCTTTGTACTCGCCGCTCTTGATCTTGCGCCACCACGCCTCGTTCCTGACATACCAGTCAACGGTCAAGGCCAGGGCCTGGGCGAAGCTGTGGCCAGGCTTCCAGCCCAGCGCCTTCAGCTTGGCGGAGTCGATGCAGTAGCGGCGGTCGTGGCCCGGCCGGTCGGCGACGTATTTGATCAGGCTGGCCGGCTTGCCCAGCAGCTCCAGCATCCTGGTAGCCATGTCGATGTTGACGGTCTCCTCGTCCGGCCCGCAATTGTAGGCCTGCCCGACCTCGCCCCTCAGCAGCACGGCCTCGATGCCCTCGACATGGTCCATCACGTACTGGTACTGGCGCGATTGCTTGCCGTCGCCGTAGAGCGGGATCGGCAGGCCGTCGATGGCGTTGGTGCAGAACAGCGGCACGGCGTTCTCGGGGTACTGACGCGGCCCGATGTTGTTGGCGCCGCGGGTGACGGTCAGCGGCGTGCCGTAGGTGGTGTGGTAGGCGAACGCCAGCAGTTCGCCGCTGGCCTTGCTGGCGGCGTACGGGCTGCGCGGTTCGAACGGATCGCCCTCCTTCGAGGCGCCGCTCATCACCTGGCCGTAGACCTCGTCGGTCGAGACGTGGTGCAGCCGTTCCAGCTGGTATTTATTGGTCGCCTCCAGCAGCACGTACATGCCGTAGACATCGGTCTTGACAAAGGCGTCGGGGTCCATGATCGAGCGGTCGACGTGGGTCTCGGCCGCGAAGTTGACGATGATGCCGACGTGGTGCTGTTCGATCGCCGAGCCGACCGCCGCGGCATCGCAAATGTCGCCCTTGACGAAGGTGTAGCGTTCGCTGCGCTGGGCATCCGTGAGGTTGTCCAGGTTGCCGCGGTAGTTCAGCTTGTCGTAGACCACGATCCTGGTGTCCGGGTACTTGGCCAGCATATGGTCGACGAAGTTGCTGCCGATGAACCCGGCGCCGCCGGTGACCATCAGGGTCTTGTTGTCGAGTTCCATCGCGTCGCTCCGTTCTCGGTTAGGCCCGTTCCAGCCAGTGGTCGAGCAGCCGTCGCAGCGCCTGGTCCACGGTATGGCGCGGCGCCCACCCGGTCTCGTCCTTGATCTTTGTGTTGTCGCCCCACAGCACCGGGACGTCGCTGGGCCGCAGCCGCGCCGGGTCGACCTCGACCGCGATCTGCCGCCCGCTCATCGCCAGCAGCATGCGCAGCGCCTGCTCGATCGAGATCGCCGCGCCGGAACAGATGTTGTAGGCTTCGCCGGCCCGGCCGCGCTCGGCCAGCAGCAGGTACGCCTCGGCCACGTCGCGCACGTCCGAGAGGTCGCGCCGGGCCTGGAGGTTGCCGACCCGCAGCTTCGCTTCCCTGCCCTGCTTGACGATGGCGGCGATCTGCTGGGCGAAACTGGGCAGCGCGAACTGCGGCGGCTGCCCCGGCCCGACATGGGGGAACGGCCGGGCGATCACCAGGTCCATGCCGTAGGACCGCGCGTACTGCAGCGCCGCGATCTCCTGCATCACCTTGCTGGCCGCGTAGGGGCTGACTGGGTTGTATGCCTGGGTTTCGGTGATCGGCTTTTCGACCCCGGACGGGCCGTAGACCTCGCAGGAGCTGACCAGCAGAATCCGCGGTTTTGCGCCTGACTGGCGCACCGCCTCCAGCAGGTTGACCCAGCCGCCGACGTTGATGTCGAAGGTCTCCCTGGGCTGCTGGAACGACCGCGCGGCCGAGCTCTGCGCCGCCAAATGGTAGATCCGGTCGGGGTTGGCCTGTGCGATCACCGCGGCCGCGGCCGGATAGTCGCGCAGGTCGAGCCGGTGCAGCTCGCAGCCGTCCGGCAGGCCGCCGGTCTGCGACTGGTCGTAGAAGCACCCGGCGACCACCTGCCCCTGCTGCCGCAGCAGCTGCGCCAGGTAATGGCCGGCGAACCCCTCGATGCCGGTGATGAACGACTTCACGATCCGCGTTGTTTGTAGTACGCCAAGTCGGCGTCGACCATCATCGTCACCAGCTGCTCGAAGCTGACCTCCGGCTTCCAGCCCAGCCGCTGCTGGGCCTTGGCGCTGTCGCCCAGCAGCAGGTCGACCTCGGCCGGCCGCACGAACTGCTGGTCGACCACCACGTACTGCTGATAATCCAGGCCGGCGTGCTCGAAGGCGATCCTGCAGAAATCGCGCACCGAGTGGGTGCGGCCCGAGGCGATCACGTAATCGTCGGCCGATTGCTGCTGCAGCATCAGCCACATGGCGCGGACGTAGTCGCCGGCGAAGCCCCAGTCGCGCTTGGCGTCGAGGTTGCCCAGCCGCAGCTCCGTGGCCAGGCCCAGCTTGATGCGGGCCACGTGGTCGGTGATCTTCTTGGTGACGAACTCCTTGCCCCGCCGCGGCGACTCATGGTTGAACAGGATGCCCGAGCAGGCGAAGATGCCGTAGGACTCGCGGTAGTTGACCGTGATCCAGTGGCCGTAGGCCTTGGCCACGCCGTAGGGGCTGCGGGGGTGGAACGGCGTCAGCTCGGTCTGCGGCGTCTCGCGCACCTTGCCGAACATCTCCGAGCTGGAGGCCTGGTAGAACCTGATCGTGGGGTTGACCAGCCGGATGGCCTCCAGCACCTTGGCCACGCCCAGCGCGGTGAACTCGCCGGTCAGCACCGGCTGCACCCACGAGGTCGGCACGAAACTCTGGGCCGCCAGGTTGTACACCTCGTCCGGCCGGATCTCCCTGATGATGTTGATGATCGACAGCTGGTCCAGCAGGTCGGCCTGCACCAAACTGACCTTGTCCTTGATGTGCTCGATGCGGTCGAAATTTTCGGTGGACGCCCGCCGCACCATGCCGTAAACCTGATAGCCTTTCTCCAGCAGGAAATCGGCCAGGTACGATCCGTCCTGCCCGGTGATGCCGGTGATCAATGCCTTCATCGCCCCTCTCGCAATCTTCCGTAATTTTTCGACAACTGCAAACCGTATGGTCTG
>DATJQG010000117.1:0-2380 GCA_035506015.1 Candidatus Edwardsiibacteriota bacterium | reverse complement strand
CGCCGGGCGGGGCCACGCCCAGGTCCTGCGCGGGGGACACACACGGCATCAGCGCTGCCAGCAGCAGGATCAGAATGGCTGTACGCATCGTTTCAATCATAGCTGAACGTGGCGCAATTGTCAACGGATTCCAATCAATGGTTGACGCGCGGGGCGTTTTTATAGTATAGTTGCTGCATGAAAACGCTGTCTCCCGCGGGCATTCCCGATTACCGGCTGCTGGACACCGGCCGCGGCCTCAAGCTGGAATCCTGGGCCGGCTACCTGCTGACCCGGCCAGACCCCAACGCCGTCTGGGAACCCCGCCTGCCGGAATCCGCGTGGCGCAGGTCCCACGCGGTGTTCCAGAAGGCGGCCCACCAGGGCGCCAAGAACTGGATCGTGCGCACGCCCGTGCCCACGCCCTGGCTGTTCCGCCATCAGGGCCTGCGGCTGGAGCTGCAGCTGACGCCGTTCAAGCACACCGGTGTGTTCCCGGAGCAGGCGGCCAACTGGGACTGGTGCGCGGCATTGATCAAAGGCGCGAAGCGCCAGCCGTCGGTGCTCAACCTGTTCGGCTACACCGGCGCCGCCACGCTGGCCGCGGCCGCGGCCGGGGCCAAGGTCTGCCACGTCGACGCCTCCAAGCCGGCCATCACCTGGGCCAATCACAACCAGAAACTGACCGGATTGGCCGATGCGCCGGTGCGCTGGATATTGGACGACTGCCTGAAATTCGTCAAGCGCGAGCAGGCGCGCGGCGCGCGCTACGACGCGGTGATCATGGACCCGCCGTCCTTCGGCCGCGATCCCCAGGGCAAGGTGTTCAAGTTCGAGGACGACGTGCCGCGGCTGCTGCGGCTGTGCAAGGATATTTTGTCCGAGCGGCCGCTGTTCTTCCTGATCAACGGTTACGCCATGGGCTATTCGGCCACGGTGCTGAAGAACATGCTGGGCGAGATCCTGCCGGTCGACCGGATCGAGTGCGGCGAGCTGCAGCTCAAGGAGGAGAACGCCCCGCGCTGCCTGCCCTGCAGCGTCTTCGCCCGTTATCCCGCGGACTGATCCCACGGACTCCCGAGCGCAGAACAGGCGAGGTCAAATGACCTCGCCTGTTCTGTTCACCCGGTTGTCATCGCGAGTCATTCTCCGGCGCCGCTGCGCGCGAAGCGATCCAGGAAACTGGATTGCTTTGCATGTAGTGGCATGATGTGATGCTCGTAATGACCCTAGCCCAGGTGTCAGTCGTACTCGTGGACGAACAGGCCGCTCTTGAGCTTGGGCTCGAACCAGGTGGACTTGGGCGGCATCACCTGGCCGGAGTCGGCCACCGAGATCAGCTGGGTGATGGTCACCGGGTGCAGAGAGAACGCCACTGCGTATTTTTTCGAGTCGACCAGCTTCATCAGCTCCTTGGTGCCGCGGATGCCGCCCACGAAGCCGATCCGCTTGTCGGTGCGCGGGTTCTCGATGCCGAGCACGGGCTGCAGCAGGTTGTCCTGCAGGATGGCCGCGTCCAGCCGCTTGACCGCGTCCTTGGCGTCGAAGCTGCCGGGCTTGGCGGTCAACAAGTACCACTTTTTGTCGAGGTACATCGAGAACTTTTTATTGCCGCCCGGTTGCTGCGGTCCCTTCTCCTTGACGGTGAACTTCTGGGCGACCTTTTTCAGGAACTCGTCCTTGCTCAGCCCGTTGAGGTCTTTCACCGCGCGGTTGTATGCCATGATGTTCATCTGGTCGTCCGGGAAGATCACCGTCAGGAAGAAATTGTACTCCTCCCTTCCGTTGTGGTAGGGGTTGCGGCCCCGTCGTTCCTTCCACAGCCGCCAGGCCGCGGCCGAGCGGTGGTGGCCGTCGGCCACGTACAGGTACTTCAGCTTGGCGAATTCCTTGACCAGCTGCTGGATCACTGTTTCGTCGTCCACCACCCACAGCGCGTGCTTGACGCCGTCGTCCGACGCGAACTTGTACTCGGGCTGCTTCCTGATCCAGGACTTGACCAGCTTGTCGATGGCCGGCTTGTGCGGGTAGGTGAAGAACACCGGCTCGGTGTTGGCGTTGATCACCGAGATGTGCTTGGTGCGGTCGTCCTCCTTGTCGGGCCGGGTGTGCTCGTGCTTCTTGATCACGTCGCGGTCATAGTCCTCGGCCGAGGCGATGGCCACCAGGCCGATCTGGGAGTGCGTCCCCATCACCTGCTTGTAGATGTAGAAGCAGGGCGAGCCGTCCTTGACCAGCCAGCCGTTGGTCTTGAACTTCTGGTAGTTGACCCGGCCCTGCTGGTAGACCCGCTCGTCGTGCTCGTCGGTCGCGGCCGGCAGATCGATCTCGGGCCGGCTGATGTGCAGGTAATTTTTCTCTTTGCCCTTGGCGATGGCGCGGGCCTCCTCGCTGGACACCA
>DATJQG010000116.1:0-2960 GCA_035506015.1 Candidatus Edwardsiibacteriota bacterium | reverse complement strand
CGGCGGGGAACCGCGTGGTGCCCTGGGACGGCTCCGACCAGGCGGGCAGGGCGGTCGCCAGCGGCGTCTACCTGATCACGTTCTCGCCGGGCGGCGGGACGGGCGTCGCCAAACTGACGCTGGTGCGCTGAGATGGCCCTCCCGCGCCTGACATACGCCATCGCATTGCTGCTGTGCGCGGCCCCGAGCCGCTCCCAGGTCTCGCTGATCCGCAGCGACGGCAGCCGGCTGGTGCTGGAGTGCGGCTTCGAACGGCCGGCAGCCGTAGCCCAGGCCGTAGGGGGCGCCATGTATCAGCGGTACAGCATAGCCGGCTGCGCGAACGGGATCGCACCCGGCGCGCCGGCCCTGCCCCAGCGCGGCATCGCGTTCGCCGTGCCGCCCAACACCGTGCCGGTGATCGTGTCCGCCAGCGCTGCGGCTGAGACCACCATCGCGGGCACCCCGCTGCCCGCGCCGGGCATCGCCGGCGACAGCGCGGATTACCGGCCGGATCGCGCCATCTATGGCGGCAAGGCTCGCTATCCGCTGTCCATCGCACAGCTGGCTCCGACGGTATGGGCGGGTGACCGCAAGCTGGCATCCGTTCTCCTGCACCCGATGCGGTACGACCCGGCCTCCGGGTCAACGACCGCCGCCGGCAGGATCAGGGTCGAGATCGAGTTCCGGCCCGCCGCCGGCGACCGGCCGCTGCCGGCCGACGGCAACCGCGCCTCGTCCGGCCCGGCAGCGGCGCGGTTGCGCGGGCTGGCCAACGCCGGCAGCGCCGCCACCTGGCGCTGCCTGCCCGCGACGGCGTTCCGGTCGAAATCCGCCGTTTCCTCCGACACCATGCCGTATAAGATCTTGATCTCCCGCGACGGCTGGTACACGGTGGGGTACGACGACCTGGAGCGGGCCGGCGTCCCGGCGGCGCTGGTCGATCCCCGCACCATCAAGCTGTTCTTCCAGGGCAGGGAGGTGCCCGTTTACTTCCGCGGCCAGCAGGACGGCACCTTCGATCCCGGCGACCGCTTCGAGTTCTACGGGCTGCGGGCCCGGGGCGGCAACACGTTCTTCAACCAGTTCAGCGACGCCAACGTCTACTGGATGACCTGGGGCGGGCTGCCCGGGGCCCGGCTGGCCGAGCAGGACGGATCGCCGGTTTCCGGTGATTCGGCGCGCTCCTATCCGGCGCTGGAGCACTGGGAACAGGACAGCGTATTCTACCGGCTGAAGAGCGCGGCCAGCGACCAGCGGGACCGCTGGTTCTGGAAACGGATCGATTCGCCCGCCAGTTTCTCGCTGCCGCTCGCGCTGGCGGATATCGACCTGACGGCCGGGACGTCGGCGCGCTTCCGCATCATGCTGCACGGGTTCACGGACCCCGGCGGCGACCCCTACGATCATCGCGCCATCATCACGCTCAACGGCCGCACCATCGCCGACACGTCCTGGACCGGGCAAACGCCGTGCCTGGTGAATGCGACCGTGCCGTTGTCGGCGTTCGTGGCCGGTGACAACCTGCTGACGCTGCAGCACGGCGATCTGCCCGACGTGCCGATCGACAGTTATTTCCTCAACTGGATCGAGCTGGATTACCCCCGCAGCTACCAGGCGCCGGGCGGGATGCTCGATTTCGCCAAGCCCGACTCGCTGCACGATGGCGCGTACCGTTTCGCCGTCTCGGGGTTTCCCACCCAGAACATCGACGTCTTCAAGCTGGGCGCCAGCAAGATCACCGGCGGCCGGGTCAACGTCGGGGCGTCGGGGCTGGATTACACTGTCACGTTCAGCGACCGCAGCCTCGGCCCCGCCGCCTACGTGGCGGTGATCGACGACAGCCTGCACAAGCTGCGGCCGCAGGCCATCGTGGCCAACGCTCCGTCCGACCTGCGGGACCCCGCCCGCCAGGCCGAGTACCTGATCATCGCGCCCGAGGCCCTGGCGGCGCAGGCCCGGCAGCTGGCGGCCGAACGGGCGGCGGCGTTCCAGGGCGCGATGGTGGCCCTCACCACCGATATCTACGACGAGTTCGGCCAGGGCCTGGCCAGCGACCAGGCGATCAAGGACTTCATCAGCTACGCGTATTTCAACTACCAGGTGCCGCCCCAGTACGTGCTGCTGCTGGGCGGCGGCAGCTACGATCCCAGGAACCTGCTGGGCACCAGCAAGCAGGACTATGTGCCGGTCCACCTGTCGCGCACCGACGATTTCGGGCCGGTGCCCGACGACGATTACTACGCCCGGGTGGTGGGCGACGATTTCATGCCGGATTTGGCCGTCGGCCGGCTGACGGTCAACTCGCTGGCGGACTACCAGGGCTGGGAAGCGAAGCGGGCCGGGTACGAGCGGACGCCGTTCACCGACCAGTGGCACCGCGATTTCCTGATGATCGCCGGCTACATGAACTACTCGTACGAGTACGACACGATCTTTTCCGGTCCGACCAATAAACTCTGCGCCACGCTCAGCCCCCGGTTCGAGGTCTCGAAGGTCTACCATCGCAACCCCAACACGACGGCCGACCTGATCGACCAGTTCAACGAAGGCGCGATCGTCGCGGCCTATTATGGCCACGGCGGCGGACAGGTGTGGGGCCATTCCAGCTTCTTCACCAACGCCGAAGCCGAAGGGCTGAACAACATCGGCCGCTGGCCCCTGACCGGCGGGTTCACCTGCTACAGCGGTGCCATCGACATCCCGGACACGCTGTCGCTGGCCCAGCAGCTGATGAGAGTGCCCGGCGGCGCCATCGGCGTGTACGCCAGCAGCGGCCCGTCGTGGGACAACTGGATCGAGCAGACGTTCATCGGCGCCATCAACCAGAGGATGTTGCGGCGGTTCGGGGACATCATCACCAGCGCCGAGCTCGACCTGTACGCCGCCTACGGTGGCGACAGCACCGAGGTCGCCGCGCAGATGATGCGGAGCTACAACCTGCTGGGCGACCCCGGAATGCGGCTGGCGTTGCCGGACAG
>DATJQG010000115.1:0-9642 GCA_035506015.1 Candidatus Edwardsiibacteriota bacterium | reverse complement strand
CTTTTATTGTCATTAATACTGGTTTTCTATATTTCATTAGCGCCATTATATACGTTCATATATTCACTACAACAAATCGTTTTTACACTGTCAATGCTTATTAACGAATTCATAGTTTGGTTTGTGAGAGTTTTACTTGGGGCCATTCTTATTTGGCTTTTCATTAAAGCAGATAAAGGCTGGTTTCTAATAAAAATTTTTACAAGACGACAAAGAACTTCATAAGAGGCTTTCCTTTTGCCCTTGAAAAACAATCGGCATTCATGTATAATAAGCGCCTGTTGCGCCCACATAATATAGGCGCGGCAGGTCTCTCTTCGAATCTATAATTCCTCACATCACATGAGGTTTGTATAATGCCTGAACGCTCCATCGAACAGATCATCAAGGCGCTCGAGGACAAGAAGTCGGTGATCATCGACGCCGACGGCAAGCGGGCGGCCAAGCAGCACGACAAGGGCAAGCTGTCGGCCCGCGAGCGCCTCGACCTGCTGCTGGACCCGCAGAGCTTCGTGGAGTTCGACGCCTTCGTCAAGCACCGCTGCGACACCTTCGGCATGGACAAGGTCGAGATCCCGGCCGACGGCGTGGTCACCGGCTACGGCACGGTGGAGGGCCGCCCGATCTTCGTGTTCTCGCAGGACTTCACCGTCACCGGCGGCAGCCTGGGCGAGGGCCACGCCCTGAAGATCGTCAAGATGCAGGACATGGCGCTGAAGATGGGCGTGCCGGTGGTGGGCATCAACGACTCGGGCGGCGCGCGGATCCAGGAGGGCGTCGATTCCCTGCACGGCTACGGCATGATCTTCTTCCGCAACACCCGGGCCAGCGGCGTGATCCCGCAGATCTCGGTGATCATGGGGCCCTGCGCCGGCGGCGCGGTCTACAGCCCGGCCATCACCGACTTCGTGTTTATGGTCAACAAGGTCTCCAACATGTACATCACCGGGCCGCAGGTGATCAAGGCGGTGATGGGCGAGGAGATCGGCCTGGAGGAGCTGGGCGGCGCCCACACCCACAACTCGGCCTCGGGCAACGGCCACTTCATGTTCCCCTCCGAGGAGCACTGCTTCGCCGGCGTGCGCAAGCTGCTGTCGTTCCTGCCGGCCAACAACCTGGAGGACCCGCCGGTGGTGGAGAACTCGGACGAGCCCGGCCGGATCGACATGGAGCTGCGCACCATCGTGCCCACCAACCCCAAGAAGCCCTACGACGTCAAGGACATCATCCTGCGGGTGGTGGACAACGGCGATTTCCTGGAGGTCCACGAGCTGTACGCGCCGAACATCGTGGTGGGGCTGGGCCGGGTCAACGGCCAGACCGTGGGCGTGGTGGCCAACCAGCCCACCGTGCTGGCGGGCTGCCTGGACATCAACGCCTCGGACAAGGCGGCGCGCTTCATCCGGTTCTGCGACGCCTTCAACATCCCGCTGCTGACCTTCGTGGACTGCCCGGGCTACCTGCCGGGCCGGCAGCAGGAGCACGGCGGCATCATCCGCCACGGCGCCAAGATCCTGTTCGCCTACTCCGAGGCCACGGTGCCCAAGATCACCGTCACCCTGCGCAAGTCCTACGGCGGCGCGCACATCGCCATGTGCAACAAGGACCTGGGCAGCGACCTGATGCTGGCCTGGCCCCAGGCCGAGATCGCCGTGATGGGCGCCGAGGGCGCGGTCAACGTCATCTTCCGCAAGCAGATCGACGCGGCCGAGGACAAGGCCAAACGCCGCGGCGAGCTGATCGAGGAATACGAGACCATGTTCTCCAACCCCTACGAGGCGGCCAAGCGCGGCTACGTCGACGCGGTGATCCCGCCCGAGGAGACGCGCGGCCGGGTGGCCTCGGCGCTGGCCATCCTCAAGACCAAGCGCGACCAGGCCCCCACCAAGAAGCACGGCAACATCCCGCTCTGAGGACGACGATGGCGCAGAAGAAAGACAAGGTATCGCCGGAGATCGCCATCGCGATCGCGTCGGCGCTGGGCCGCTACCTCAAGGACGACAAGCTGGCGTTCCACATCGTGGCCATCAAGCAGGTGCAGCACTCCGAGATCAACCTCTGGGCGCTGGCCGGCCGCCAGGACAACATGGCCCGCGTCCGGTGATGATGCCCCGGCACGAGCGGCCGTGACGGCCGCCCCCAACCACGCACGATAATGCAGGAAGGATCCGCAGCATGTCCCGCAAGTATATAGTGAAGGTCAACAACAAGGCCTACGAGGTCGAGGTCGAGGAGATCGGCAAGAAGCCCGTGGCGGCCCCGCCCCCCGCGCCCACCGGCCCCAAGACCATCTCGGTGACGCTGCCCGCGGTCAGCGCGGCCCCGGCCGGGGCGCCGGCCGCCCAGCCCGTGGGGGCCGGCCAGAAGGCCATCCCCGCCCCGATGACCGGCACCATCATCAAGATCCTGTGCCAGGTGGGGCAGGAGGTCAAGGAGGGCGACGTGCTGCTCAAATTGGAAGCCATGAAGATGGAGACCACGCTCTCCAGCCCGCTGGCCGGGAAGATCGCCGAGATCCGCGTCAAGGAGCGGCAGAACGTCACCGCCGGCGAGGCCCTGGTGGTGCTGTCCTAAAAGCGTATTAACGTACTTGCGTAGTAACGTCGAACGTTGTTCCGTTGCTACGTCCAACGTGGGAGAATCATCACGATGCCGAAGAAGATAGAAAAAACGGCCCGGCCGGCCGCGACGAAACCAGCAGCCGGGGCCAAGCCCCACCTGGTCAACATCACCGAGACGGCGTTCCGCGACGCCCACCAGTCGCTGATCGCCACCCGGATGCGCACCGAGGACATGGTGCCGATGATCGAGAAGATGGACCAGGTGGGCTACTGGTCGTTCGAGATGTGGGGCGGCGCGACGTTCGACACCATGCTGCGCTTCCTGGACGAGAACCCCTGGGACCGCATCCGCATCTTCAAGCAGCACGCCAAGAAGACCAAACTGCAGATGCTGCTGCGCGGCCAGAACCTGGTGGGCTACAAGCATTACGCCGACGACATCCTGGAGCGCTTCATCGGCAAGGCGGCCGAGCTGGGCATCGACGTCTTCCGCGTGTTCGACGCCCTCAACGACCTGCGCAACATGGAGAAGGCCATCGTCACCGCCAAGAAGACCGGGGCCACGGTGCAGGGCTGCCTCAGCTACACCCTGTCCCCGGTGCACTCGATCGAGGGGTTCGTCAAGTTCAGCCAGGAGCTCAAGGGGCTGGGCTGCGACATCATCACCATCAAGGACATGGCCGGGCTGATCACGCCGTCGGCCGCGTCCGAGCTGGTGGGGCGGCTCAAGGCCGAGGTCGGCCTGCCGGTCTGCCTGCACTCGCACTGCACCACGGGCATGGCGCCCACCTCCTACATCAAGGCGGCGGAGGCCGGCTGCGACATCCTGGACTGCGCCATCAGCCCCTTCGGATCGGGCACCAGCCAGCCGCCCACCGAGGCCATCGTCGAGATGCTGGACAACGCCGGCTACGCGCTGAAGGTCGACAAGTCCCACTTCCTGGACATCGCCGAGTACTTCCAGGAGGTCAAGGACACGTCGTACCATCACCTGATCACCAACGTGGCCGAACGGGTCGACGTCCGGGCGCTGGTCTACCAGGTGCCGGGCGGGATGCTGACCAACATGGTCAGCCAGCTGGAGAAGCAGAACGCCTCCGACAAGTTCGAGGCGGTGCTGAAGGAGATCCCCAAGGTGCGGGCCGAGCTGGGCTACGTGCCGCTGGTGACGCCGACCTCGCAGATCGTGGGCACCCAGGCCACCTTCAACGTGCTGGCCGGCGAGCGCTACAAGATCATCATCCAGGAGGTCAAGGACCTCTGCAAGGGCCTGTACGGCCGCACCCCGGCCCCGATCGACCCGGCGGTGATGAAGCGGGCCATCGGCGAGGAGAAGCCGATCACCGACCGCCCGGCCAACCACATCGCGCCGGAGTGGGAGAAGTGCAAGAAGGAGATGGCGGGCATCTCCGACAAGGACGAGGACATCCTCTCCTACGCCCTGTACCCGGCCGTGGCCAAGGAGTATTTCGAGGCCCAGAAGGACCCGATGAAGAAGCAGGCCCGCCAGGAGGCCCTCAAGACCGGCGTCAAGGCCCCGGACGGCCATCCCCAGCGGCACTTCGTGATGCGCGTCAACGGCGATGACTACGACGTCGGCGTCACCGAGATGGACTAGCGCTCGGCCGAGCGCACGGCGCGTGACGGCAATCAATCAGTAAGGGCGGGTCGAAACCCCGCCCCAACAGAAGTAGGATCGATATGGACAAGAAGAACGACATCGGCGGCGCCCTCAGCACCACCCTGGCAAAGGGCACCCGCTGGAACGGCACCATGAAGGCCGAGACCGGCATTCGCATCGACGGCGAGTTCGAGGGCAACCTGGAGACCAGTGGCCTGCTGGTGGTCGGCAAGGACGGCGTCATCAAGGCCGAGATCAAGGTCCGGGACGCCATCATCGGCGGCAAGGTCACCGGCAACGTCACCGCGGCCAACAAGGTCGAACTGCAGAGCGGCTCCTCGCTGTCCGGCGACGTCAAGTGCCGCGGCATCATCATCGACAACGACGTGTTCTTCGAGGGCCACAGCAAGATGAATCCGGCCCACGAGCCGGGAAAATAGCCAGCCTTCGGCTGCCGATAAAGAAAGCCCCTTCCTCACGGAAGGGGCTTTCTCATGCTTGCGTTGCTTACTCCGGCAGCGAGTCGTTGACGGTGTTGACCACGATGTAGGGCATCGTCCACAGATGGGCCGAGTAGGGCTTGGGGCTGACATGCGTGGTGTCGAACAGCGTCGACCCCAGGATCATGTCCACGCAGCCGTGGCGCAGGGCCGGCCGCACGCTGATCGAATCGTCGGCCACGGTCCAGGTCTTGGTGAACACGAAGGGCTGCCCGCTGACGCGGTCCAGCGGCAGCCGCAGGTGGTGGAACAGGTCGAGGCCGACGTGGATGCGGCGGTGCAGGAAGGCCCAGGCCGAGTCCGCCGGGTAGGACGCGCCGCTGATGTTGCCGTAGACGTTGACGGTGACCGTGGCGCCGGCGTCGAAGATCGGCATCTCGTCGCGCCGCCGGGTCTGGAAATAGGTGGAGCCGGCGAACAGCACCGAGGGCCGCGGGCCGGACGTGCCGGTGATGCGGACGCTGTCGATCACCACCTTGGTGCTGGCGCTATCGGTGGCGATGTCCAGCGGCGAGGCGCCCCAGATCCGCCAATGGTCGCGGATCTTGCGCAGCCAGACGTAGCGCACGCCGTGGTCGCGGAACGGCCGGACGATGGTGTCGACGACGCCGTTGTTGGTGTTGTCCACCACGAAATAGCCGTCGAAGTACTTGTTGATGGTGACCGTGGCGAAGGTGTTGGCGGAGTCGAACTGGATGGCGGCGGTGCGGGTCTCGCCGGTGATGCGGCGGCGCCAGTGCACGAAGCCGGGGAACGGGTCGTCCTTGGCGAATCCGGCCGAGCCGTCGTTGCCGTAATCCGAGACATCGGCCCAATCCGAGGCCGCCACGGCATTGGTGATCGCCGTGTTGTCGTCAACCGTAGTGTCGGTGGGAATGGTGGGGTTCTTCTTGCTGCAGCCCACGGTCACTAAGACCAAGGCCAGGACCACCAGCGGGGTCGCCATCAGCAGCTTTTTCACGGGAAACTCCTATCCGTTGTGGGTTGATGAGTTCTGGTTCTTGTACCTTTAGAGCGTTATCATGGCGGAAAAGTTCCTTGAAAATCAATAAATACATAATTTATTGCAAATGAATAAATTATGATGCAAACAATCAATAAAATTAATCTTTTTATTATAATACCACTTGACAATAGAGCGCTCAAGTATTATATTTAGGCAGAAAATCATTTCAAAGGAGGTAGAACCATGACACCGAATGAACTGGTAAAATTCGATCCCTTCAACGAACTGCAGGCATTCCAGGACGACATGAACCATCTTTTTTCCGACTTCTTCGGCCGGGTGCCGGCCAAGCGCTCACTGACCGAGGGCCTCTGGGCCCCGCTGATGGACATCGAGGAGACCAAGGACGAGCTGGTGATCAAGGCCGAGGTCCCGGGCATGACCAAGGACGACATCAAGATCCAGATCAACAACGATATCCTCTCGATCTCGGGCGAGCGCAAGCACGAGGAAGAGACCAGGGACAAGACCTACCACCGCATCGAGCGCACCTACGGCAAGTTCCAGCGCATCATCCGCATGCCCACCGAGGTGCAGTCGGACAAGACCAAGGCGGCCTACGAGAACGGCGTGCTGACCATCCGCATCCCCAAGTCCGAGAAGGTCAAGCCCCGCGAGATCTCGATCGAGGTCAAGTGAGCCCGGTCACGTAACGGTCCCATCGGGGAAGCCATGAACGCCCGGAAACCGGCGTTCATGGCTTCCCTTTCCGACATTAAGCAATCGCAACCGTTAAACTTTCCACTTCCCTATCGAGTCTTGATGGTATGATCCAGCCCGACCGGCAGATGCCCATCTACACCATCAGCGTGGTGGCCAAGATCGTCGGCGTCCACGAGCAGACCCTGCGGATCTACGAGCGGCGGGGGCTGCTGTGCCCGGCCCGGCAGTCCGGCCACTCGCGGATGTACTCGCAGGCCGACCTGGAGCTGCTGGAGGACATCCTGTACCTGATCCGCGACATGGGCGTCAACCTCAACGGCGTGCGGATGATCATGCATATGGCCGAAACCTCGGAACAAATCCGGGGCGAGATCCGTAATCACGCCATCAGCGAAGGAACCATCAACCTCAAGCGGGAAAAGGACAATGAAGATCTGGACCAGGACCTTCTGGACTGAGCACCACCGCACGGTCGCGGTGGGGGCGGCCTGCCTGGCGGCGGGCATCATCATCGCCTCGGGCTTCAACTGGACGGCCTGCTCGCGGGCCCAGGGCGACGACGCCCATCAGCCGGGCGCGCTGCCGGCCGCCGAGATGCACAGCCCGTTCGCGGCCGTGGCCAAGAAGGTGGCGCCGGCCGTGGTCAACGTCCGCTCCAAGAAGTTCGTCAGCGTGCCGGGCGCGCAGATGTACGGCCCGTTCGACGATTTCTTCCGCGATTTCTTCGGCCAGATCCCCCAGCAGCAGGCGCCGCAGAAGCAGAAGGTCGAGGGCCAGGGCTCGGGCTTCATCATCGACAAGCAGGGCCTGGTGATGACCAACAACCACGTGGTCACCGGCGGCGGCGAATTGACCGTGACCCTGTCCGACAAGCGCGAGTTCAAGGCCGAGGTGGTGGGCGCCGACCCCAAGACCGACGTGGCCGTGATCCGGCTCAAGGACCTGAAGGGCGACCTGCCCGACAGCGAGGTCGCCGTGCTGGGCAACTCCGACGACATGGACGTGGGCGACTACGCCATCGCCATCGGCAACCCGTTCGGGCTGGACCGCACCGTGACCCAGGGCATCATCTCCTACAAGGGACGGTCCGGGCTGCCGATCGACGGCGGCGGGCCGCAGTACCAGGACTTCATCCAGACCGACGCCGCCATCAACTACGGCAACTCGGGCGGGCCGCTGGTCAACATCCGGGGCGAGGTGATCGGCATCAACACGGCCATCAACCCGGCCGGGCAGGGCATCGGGTTCGCCATCCCCATCAACCTGGCGCGCCGCATCAAGGACCAGCTGGTCGACAAGGGCAAGGTGGTGCGCGGCTACCTGGGGATCGTGCCGCAGGAGATCACCGCCGACCTGGCCTCGGGGCTGGGGCTGAAGGACCAGAAAGGCGTCCTGGTGTCCAAGGTCCAGGAGGACACGCCGGCCGACAAGGCCGGGCTGAAGCTGGGCGACGTCATCGTCAGCTTCGACGGGCAGGCCGTCAGCTCGGTCAGCCAGTTCCGCCAGGTGGTGGCCGACACCAAGGTCGGCGCCGCCGTCAAGATCGTGCTGATCCGCGACAAGAAGCAGCAGACCGTCAGCGCCACGCTGGCCGAGATGCCCGACGAGACCGCCGCCGGCGGGCCCGCCAAGAGCAGCGAGAAGCCCTGGCTGGGCATCAAGCAGGTGCTGGCCGTCACCTCCGACGAGGCCCGGCAGGCGGGCATCAAGGACAAGGACGGCGTGGTGATCGCCGAGATCGAGCCGGGCTCGGCCGCGGACGACGCCGGCCTGCGCCAGGGCGACATCATCAAGCAGATCGCGGGCAAGGACGTCAAGACCGTCGCCGACTACAGCGCCGCGGTCACCAAGTACCGCGGGTCCGACACGCCGGCCGTGTTCCTGATCAAGCGGCGCGACGGCAACACCGAGTACACCATGTTCGTGGCGCTGCGCCCGGAGAAATAATCATATCACGCAGATGACGCCGCTGCCGCAGTCCTTCCGCGGCGGTGCGTCCTGCGAAATCCGCGAGAGAAACCCCTATGTTCGACGATGATGCAACCATGGTGATGGACCGGCCGGCCAAGCCCTCGTTCCACGACGACCCCTCGCTGGACATCTACCTGCGCGAGATCAGCCGGATGCCGGTGCTGAGCGAGCAGCAGGAGCTGGACCTGGCGCGGCGGGCCAAGGCGGGCGAGCAGGCGGCCATCGACCGGCTGACCGAGTGCAACCTGCGGTTCGTGGTGTCGATCGCCAAGGAGTTCCAGGGCCGCGGCCTCAGTTTGGTCGACCTGATCAACGAGGGCAACGTCGGGCTGATGAAGGCGGTGCAGCGCTTCGACGCCAGCCGCGGCTACCGCTTCAACACCTACGCGGTGTGGTGGATCCGCCAGGCCATCCTCAAGGCCATCGCCGAGGGCACGCGCACCATCCGGCTGCCGATGAACCGCATCGACCAGCTCAACAAGATCAACAAGGCGGTGCGCAGGCTGCAGAACGAGAGCGACCACCAGCAGCGGCCCAGCGTGGCCCAGATCGCCAAGGCCACCAGGATGCCGGCCGGCGAGGTCAGCGCGCTGCTGGGCTACGGCTCCAACGAGGTGTCGCTGGACCGCCAGACCGAGGACGGCGACAAGAGCCTGTCGGACACGCTGGAGAACGTCACCACGGCCTCGCCCGAGGAGGCGCTGCGCGGCAAGACCCTGACCCGCGACCTCAAGCTGGCGCTGGCCGTGCTGACGCCGCGCGAGGAGAAGGTGCTCAAATTGTACTACGGGCTGGAGGGCGACGAGGAGGGCACGCTGGACTCGATCGGCAAGAAGCTGTCGATCTCGCGGGAGCGGGTGCGGCAGCTCAAGGAGCGGGCGCTGAAGAAGCTGCGGATCGCGCAGGAGACGGGCACGCTGAAGGCGTACCTCAGCTAGGACCCGAACCACAGAGGATACAGAGTTTATCGCCATGTCATTCCCGTGAAAACGGGAATCCGGTTAAAGGGCCGTCCTGGAAACAGGACGGCCCTTATGTTTGCGGAAAATACTGCTTGATATTTCCAACAGGCCAATATACAATCATCCTGGACGCCGGCGTTCCCCGCCATCATGAACCATCGGTACGAATTGCTGGCGTCAGGCTGTTGCACAAAATTCGCGGAAAGATGCATTGGCGGTATAAAACAATCAAGCCCCTGGGAACCGGCGGCTACGGCAGCGTGTCCCTGGCCCGCGATGCTGTTAGTGAGCGCGACGTGGCGCTCAAAACCGCCGGCATCGCCGCCGGCAGTCGGCTGCGAAGGGAGTTCCTGCTGAT
>DATJQG010000114.1:0-2941 GCA_035506015.1 Candidatus Edwardsiibacteriota bacterium | reverse complement strand
AGTGCGTGCTGGGCATCGTCGACGCCTGCAACACACTTCGTGTGCCTGTTATTTCCGGGAATGTTTCCCTGTACAACGAGAGCGTCACCCACAGCGTCTATCCCACGCCGCTGATCGGCATGGTGGGCCTGATCGACGACCTGGCCCACATCACCACGCAGTGGTTCAAGCAGGCCGGCGACGTGATCCTGCTGGCCGGGGACACCAAGCAGAAGCCCGACATCGGCGGCTCGGAATACCTCAAGGCCATTCACGGCAAGGTGGCGGGCAAGGGGCCGCGGTTGGATCTCCAGCAGGAAAAGAAACTCCATGGCTTCTTGCTGAAAGCTATCAGCTCCAAGCTGGTCAAGTCCGCGCACGACTGCGCCGAGGGCGGGCTGGCCGTGGCGCTGGCCGAGTGCTGCATCTCTGGCCCGCAGCGGTTGGGCGCGGAGATCGACGCAGCGAAGCTGCCCGGGCGGCCGGATTTCAAACTGTTCGCCGAGAACCAATCACGAGTTATAATTAGCTGCAAGCCATCTGCCGTGGTACGGCTGAAGAAACTTGCGAAGCAAGAGGGCGTGGGCCTGGAGAAACTGGGCATCGTGGGCGGAAAAGAACTGGCCATCAAGGGCCTGGTCACGCTGCCGGCGGCTGAGCTGCGACAGACATGGGAAAACGCTATCCCGAAACATATGGCCTAATCTTGAAATCACAAATTGTGATTTCAAGATAGAGAATCGGTCGATATGCCAAACATTATTACTATTGACCGTATCAAAGGTTCCATCTATTTTCTTCGTGGGGCTCGGGTCTTGCTGAGCACGCATCTGGCGGAATTATATCAAGTCGAGCCACGCGCTCTCATGCAGGCTGTGAAAAGGAACGCAGATCGATTCCCGGACGATTTTGTCTTTCAATTGAATGATGACGAAGTTGAAAACTTGAAATCACAAATTGTGATCTCAAGTTGGGGTGGTTCCCGTCGGGCAAATCCCTATGCGTTCACAGAGCAAGGGATCGCGATGCTATCGAGCGTTCTGAGAAGCAAACGCGCGGTTCAAGTGAATATCCAAATCATGAGGACGTTCGTTCAGCTTCGCGCCCTGATGCTCTCGAACGCAGCGCTGGCGCGCAAACTTACCGCATTGGAGGCAAAGAACGATCTGCAATTCAAACAAGTGTTCGAGGCGCTCCGTTATCTGATGTCCCCCAATGCGAAGACTACAAAGTCGATAGGCTTCAAGGTGCCAGCGAAGCAATAAACATCCTGGAGCGAGAATCTTTTATGAGCATCCACATCGCCGCCAAGAAAGGCCAGATCGCCGACCGGATCCTGCTGCCGGGCGACCCGCTGCGGGCCAAGCTGATCGCGGAAAAATATCTTGACAAGGCCGTCTGTTATACCCAGGTGCGCGGGATGCTGGGATTCACGGGCTTCCACAAGGGCAAGCGGGTGTCGGTGCAGGGCACGGGCATGGGCATCCCGTCGATCGGCATCTACGCCAGCGAGCTGATCCGCGACTACGGCGTCAAGCGGCTGATCCGTATCGGCACCTGCGGCAGCATCCAGCCTGGCATCCGGCTCAAGGACGTGATCCTGGCGGTCAGTGCGTCGACCGACTCCAACGTCAACAGCATCCGCTTCCAGGGCCTGGACTACGCGCCCACCGCCGACTTCGAGCTGCTGATGAAGGCGGCCGAGGTGGCCCAGCGGAAGGGTATCAAGGTCAAGGCCGGGAACATCCTGTCGTCCGACAGCTTCTACACCGAGGACCCGCAGGCCTGGAAACTGTGGCAGAGGTTCGGCACGCTGGCCATCGAGATGGAGAGCGCCGAGCTGTTCACGCTGGCCGCAAAATACAAAAGGCAAGCGCTGGCCATTCTGACCGTCAGCGACGACATCATCCGCCACCAGCAGGCCACGGCCGCCGAGCGGCAGAACGCCTTCATGAAAATGGTCGAGATCGCGCTGGAGACGGTCTGAGCTTCGTGAGCAACCGAAAATATCTCGTTCTCCCGGCTGCGATCCTGGTGATCGCGGCGCTGGTCGCCGGATTCTACGAGTACGATATGCATGTGCGGGGCAACTTCGGCACCGTGACCGCGGGCGAGGCCTACCGCTCGGCCCAGCTGGACACGCTGCAGCTGGCGGCACGGCTGCGGGACCACGGCATCCGGTCGGTGGTCAACCTGCGGGGCCCCAGCGCCACCGGCGCCTGGTACCGCGACGAGATCGCCTACAGCGCGGCCCACGGCATTGCCCATTACGATCTGGAGCTGATGTCCACAAAAGAGCCCAGCGACGCGCAGATGGATTCCCTGGTGGCGCTGCTGGGGCGGGCGCCGCGGCCGGTGCTGATCCACTGCATGGCCGGGGCTGACCGCACCGGCCTGGCCGCCGCGCTGTGGCAGCTGACGATCGACGGCCTGCCGCCGCAGGCGGCGCGGCGCCAGCTGTCGCTGCGCTACTGGCACGTCCCCTGGGGCGGGACCAGGGCCATGGACCGGGCCTTCGCGCGCTACGCCGCGCGGCGGGGCCGGATCGACCACTGATCGCGCGGCGAACCCATCCACTGATCATCACCAGGTCCGTTTCCTCCAGCAACTGAACCAGCCATCGCTTTTGAATCTACCATGTGCGGCGTTTGCGGCATCTACAACTCAGACAAGGCCTCGGAGAAGCTGTACCTGGGGCTGTTCGCCCTGCAGCACCGCGGCCAGGACAACGCCGGGATGGCGGTGTGGGACGGCAAGGACGTCCGCATCACCAAGGACAAGGGGCTGGTGTTCGACATCTTCAAGCCCGAGGTGCTGGCGCTGCTGCCGGGGCGGATCGGCATCGGCCACACCCGCTACCCGACCGCCGGCGACAGCTCGATCGTCAACGCCCAGCCCCATTACGCCGACACCCGGGAGGGGCGGATGGTGCTGGTCTCCAACGGCGACATCACCAACCTGC
>DATJQG010000113.1:0-6977 GCA_035506015.1 Candidatus Edwardsiibacteriota bacterium | reverse complement strand
CCGCTGGCGCAGCCTGCAGGACTCGATGGGCGAGCTGCGCAAGACCTCGGACCAGGAGGAGCAGATCGCGGGGGTGGTCTGGGAGAACCTGGAGCAGCTGTTCGACAACATTCACGCCATCGGCGGCAACCTGGACGCCACCGGGTCCCTGCTGGCCAGCAACAAGGCGGACACCGGGCAGATCGCCGGCCACCTCGACCGCTCCGAGCTGGACCTGCGGCAGCTGCAGGGGCAGTGGGGCGGGTTCGGGGAAGAGCTGGCGGCCATCGCGCGCAGCATCGGCGACCTGATGGTCTCGGCGGGCTACCTCAACAGCTTCACCGAGGAGATCAAGCTGCTGTCGTTCTACGAGTCGATCGAGGTCGCCGACCTGGGGCGGGCCGGCCGCGATTTCCTGGTGTTCGTCGACCAGACCCGCGAGCTGTCGCTGCGGGCCAAGGCCGACGCCGACCAGCTGGTCCCGCTGTTCGAGGACCTGCGGCAGAAGTTCGGCCAGGCCGACCGCATCATCGCCAGGATCACCGGCATCATCGGCGACAACCTGGCCAGCATCACCCAGGCCCGCTGGTCGCTGGAGCGCTCGCAGGAGGCGGCCAGCCAGTTCGAGCTGATCGGCCAGGAGGCCGGGCAGACCATCGCCGCCCAGAACGCCAAGCGCCAGGAGGTCTACCAGGTCTACACCTCCTACACCGCCAGCTACAAGCAGGTCAGCGCCAGCCTGGCCCGGCTGCTGGAACTGCTGGGCCAGGGCTTCGCCGCGCTGTCCGAGCTGGCGCAGGCCGAGGGCCGGCTGGCGGGCGTGTTCGACCGGGAGGCCGTCGCCGCGGCCGGCGGCCGGACGCTGCGGCTGAGCCTGCCGTCCGACCCGATCACGCTGGACCCCGCCTTCCTGACCGACGCCACGTCCAACGAGGTGGCGGCCCAGCTCCACGCCGGGCTGGTGCAGTTCGACGACGGCGCCCGGGTGATGCCGGCCGTCGCCCGCTCCTGGTCGATCTCCGGCGACGGGCTGACCTGGACCTTCTCCCTGCGCAAGGGGGTGACGTTCCACCACGGCCGCGAGCTGGTGGCCGACGACGTCAAGTACTCGTGGGAGCGGCTGCTGGACCCGGCGGTCAAGTCGCCCAACGGGCTGTTCGTGGAGATCATCGACGGCGCCGCCGAGTTCCGCAGCGGCGCGGCCCGGTCGGTGGCGGGGATCAAGGTGGTCGATGACCATTGCCTGCGGGTGACGCTGCGCCAGCCCTACATGCCGTTCCTGGCCAACCTGGCGGTCAACGCCACCGCCATCGTGCCGCGCGAGCACACCGGGCGGGCGGACTTCGGGACCAACCCGGTCGGCGCCGGGCCCTTCCGGATGCGGCAGTGGCAGCCGGGCAAGCAGGTGGCCGTCGAGCGCTACGACGGCTACTACGAGCAGCAGGTCTCGCTGGGCGCGGTCGAGTGGCAGGTCGGCCTGGCCGACGAGCAGCGGCGGGAGCGGCTGCTGGCGGGCGGCATCGACACCGCCGACATCCACGCCCGCGACAGCGGGCCGCTGGCGGCGCAGGGCGGGTTCGTGATCAAGGAGGTGGCCGCGCTCAACATCCAGTACCTGTGCATCAACGTCTCGCACCCCACGCCGTTCCAGCACAAGCTGGTGCGGCAGGCCCTCAACTGCGCCATCGACAAGCAGGCGCTGATCGACGCCACCGAGCTGCGGGGCGAGGCCATCGTGGCCCGCGGCACGTTCCCGCCTCGGCTGGAGGCGTTCAATCCCGCCCTGCAGGGCTACCCCTACGATCCCGAGCGCGCCAAGCGGCTGCTGGCCGAGGCCGGCTTCGCCGGCGGCCTGCCGGGGCAGTACCTGCTGGACGTGCGGGACATCAAGGCCCAGCTCGAGCGCGGGACAATGGTGGTCGACGACTGCCGGAAGGTGGGCATCAGGCTCAAGCTGAACCCCCTGGGGTGGAAAGAACTGCTGGACCGGGCCTATGGCGGCGAGTCGCTGCTGTCGTTCCGCGGCTGGTCGTCGGACAACGGCGACCCCGACAACTTCCTGACGCCGCTGTTCCACTCGCGGTCGTTCGGCAAGCCCGGCAACACCGCGTTCTTCACGTCGGCCGAGATCGACGGCCTGCTGGAAAAGGCCCTGGCCATCCGCAACCCGGTGGAGCGGCTGGCGCTGTACCGCGAGATCGAGGCCAAGGTGGTGGAGGAGGCGCCGTGGGTGTTCCTGTACCACTCGGTCAAGTTCGCTGCGATGCAGCCCAGGCTGCACGGCTACCGGGTGCGGCCGTTCGGCGCGCCGCGGCTCAAGGACTGCTGGCTGGAATAGCGCCGATTCACCACAGAGGCACAAAGCAGATCATTTGGCTGTGTCATCCCGCGAAAGCGGGGATCCGAGCGATCGGATAAAATAGGACTAAAATAGTCTTATTTAAACGCGAGTCCATACTCCACCGACAGCACCAAGCGGGACCGGCCCAGCGTGGAAAAGAACCTCGACATCACCGTCTCCAAAGAGCAATCCCGCATCCGGCTGGACCGCTACCTGGTGTGCCAGGGCGTCGGCCTGTCGCGCAACAAGATCCAGGAGCTGATCGCGTCCGGCCGGGTCAGCGTCAACGGCGGGGCCGGGTCGCCGGGCTACTTCGTCAAGCCGGGGGACCGCGTCGCGGTCCGCTTCGCGGATTTCACGAGGGAACGGCCCGCGATGCTGGCGGAGGACATCCCGCTGCAGGTGGTGTACGAGGACGACCAGCTGCTGGTGGTCAACAAGCCGGCCGGGCTGGTGGTGCACCCGGCGCCGGGCAACTACACCGGCACGCTGGTCAACGCCCTGCTGCACCGCAGCGCGGCGCTGTCGCAGGGCTCGGGCCGGGAGCGGCCGGGCATCCTGCACCGCCTGGACAAGGACACGTCCGGCCTGCTGATCGTGGCCAAGACCGACCAGGCGCACACCGCGCTGGCCGCGCAGCTGGAGGCCCGCCGGATCGAGCGCACCTACGCGGCCGTGGTCTGGGGGCGGATGCCGCAGGCCCAGGGCACGGTCGACGCGCCGGTGGGGCGCTCGGCCTTCGACCGCAAGAAGATGGACGTCACGGCGCTGCGCGGCCGCCAGGCGGTGACCCATTACGCCGTCCGGCGGGAGTTCGCCTGCGCCTCGCTGGTCGAGCTCAAGCTGCAGACCGGCCGCACCCACCAGATCCGCGTCCACATGCAGCATATCGGCCACCCGGTGCTGGGCGATTACGACTACGGCGGCCGGGGCCGGGCGGTGATCAGGACGTTCGCCCGGGAACATCATGCGCTGGCCGAGCGGGCGCTGGCCCTGATCGACCGGCAGGCGCTGCACGCCGCGCGGCTGAGCTTCCTGCACCCGACGGACCGCAGGAAAATGAGCTTCGCCGCGGAACTGCCCCAGGACATGCGCGATGTGGTCGACTGCCTGGCGAAAAACCCTTGACAAATCAGCGGTTGTGGGATAAGATTAAAGTCGATCAACAATAGCGGGAGAATCGTCCGATGATGCGTAAGATCTGTTTGCTGGCGCTGCTGATGACGTTGTGCACGGCCGCCGTTTGGGCCTCCGGGCCCTATCTGCCGCCCGCCTATGACGGCGGCTGCGGCCTGTTCAAGGTCTCCTCGGCCCGCACCCTGGGCTGGGGCAAGCTGGCCATCGGGTTCCTGCAGGGCGATTACACGTCCCTCGAGAACGCCAAGGGCACCAGCACCAAGCCCAATCCGTTCTTCCAGGGCGACAGTTCGGGCCTGCCCGACAAGATGCACAAGGGGTCGCTGCGGTTCGTGATGACCTACGCCCTCGATTACGTCGAGTTCTCGACGGCGGCCAGGATGTACGCGGTTTACGACCAGCATTCGGACGGGACCAACCGCTATGACATGCAGAACTACGACCTGGCCTACCTGTGGCTGCGCGACATCGCCATCAAGGTCAAGGGCAGCTACCCGTCCCGCAAGTACGGCGTGTTCTCCTACGCGGTGGGGCTGGAGCCGTTCATCAACCTGGGCATGTCCAGCAATGCCTCGTACCTCTACACCAGCAACCCCAATCCGCCCAAGCCGGCGGATTCGGTGCTGATGACCCACGGCTTCCTGGAGCTGGTGCCCTACAACAGCGACTACGGCGCCAAGTTCCTGGGGACGATCCAGGTCGGCCCGGTCCAGCTGCACGGCAACCTCGGCTACCTCAAGGCCGGCAAGTCGCGCGACGCCTTCATGATCGACTACTCGCGCCGGATGCTGGCGGTCGACACCCTGTCGTCGCTGATGCCCACCGATTCCACCGCGCGCCGGCACCTGATCGACTCGGTGCTGGTCAACCAGACCACGCACGATTCCTCGTATTTCTTCCATCCCGCGGTCAGGGGCGCGGTGCCGCGCAGCGACCAGATCCTGTGGGGCGCGGGCCTGGAGGTCGCCGCCGGCCCCTACGTCACGTTCCTGGTGGAGGCCCATGGCGAGCGCAACAAGGACTGGGGCTCGTACCTGTGGGACAACCCGGCCGTGATCACCCCGGGCATCCGGTTCAACACGCCCGGCGGCCTGACCATGGACGGCGGCTGCGAGTTCAAGCTGGGCGCCAACGCGGCCTCGCCCGACTGGAACGCCGTGTTCGGGATGTCGGTCACCGCCAGCACGCTGCCCAAGCGGGTCAAGGTGATCACCGAGGGCACGCTGGCCGGCACCGTGATCGACAAGGAGACCGGCAAGCCGCTGCCGGGCGTGGCCATCACCATGGTCGACACCGCGGGCAAGGCCATGACCACGGTCAAGGTCGAGGGCAAGACGCGCCCCGGCACCGCCGTCAGCGACTCCGCCGGCGCCTTCAGCCTGGTGCTGCCGGCCCGCCGCGTCAAGACGCTGCGGGCGGAGCTGGAGGGCTACGTCGCCAAGGAGATGAAGGCGCCGATCCAGCCGGCCCAGGTCAACTCGATCGTGGTCGAGCTGGCCAAGATCGAGATCCCGCGCGGCTTCATCGCCGGCAAGGTGGCCGATGCCAAGACCGGCCTGCCGGTGCGGGCGCTGTTCAACTTCGCCGGCACCGAGTTCCAGCCGATCCCCAACGACACCGGCAACGGCACCTACAACATCGGGATGGCGCCCGGCAGCTACAAGGTGATCGTCACCGCCGAGGGCTACAACCCGGACAGCTGCGACTTCGCGGTCGAGAACAAGAAGACCACGCCGCATGACTTCGCGCTGCGGATGATCCCCCGCAAGGGCGAGCGGTTCATCATCCGGGGCGTGACCTTCGTGCCCAACAAGGACGCGATCGTGGACGGGTCGGTGCTGTACTCCGACAAGGAGCTGATCAACCTGCCGGCCCTGGTGGTCAAGCTGATCGATTCCCGCAACCCGGTCTCGGCCTTCCTGCGGCAGCAGTTCTCGCCGCGCACCAACCGGCTGCTGGACAACTATTCCCCGGGCCGGGGCAACCTGCTGCTGGGCAAGTCGCTGGCCCGCGACCTCAACAAGTTGATCAAGGCCGGCACGCTGCTCTACAGCGCCGACAAATTCAAGGACGTCAAGCTGTCCGAGCGCACCAGCAAGCTGCTGGCCCAGAACCCCAGCGCCGACCAGCTGGTCCGGCTCAACCGGATGCTGATCGACGACAGCTACCCGACCGAGATCGTCCGGGCCAAGCCCGGCACCTACGAGGTGCTGGCCGAGGCCGGCAAGATCCTGACCGACAACCCCACCATCAAGGTCGAGATCGGCGGCCACACCAGCTCCATCGGCAGCCTGAAGAAGAACCTGATCCTGTCGCAGGCCCGGGCCGAGGCGGTGAAAAAGGTGCTGGTCGGCTACGGCATCGACCCGCTGCGGATGAGCACGCGGGGCTACGGCCCGTCGGTGCCGATCTCGGACAACAAGACCCGGCAGGGCCGGGCCGAGAACCAGCGGATCGAGTTCACGGTGACCGAATAACGGATCGAGCGGGAGCGGCGGGGCATGACGCCGCCGCTCCGCGCACCAACGATACAAGGGAGGATACGACATGGCCAGGAAAATATTGTGCACGCTGCTGGCGCTGGCCAGCGTCGCCGCGTTGGCCGCGGCCGGCGACCTGGAGACCACCCTGCGCAAGCTGTCGCAGGACGCCGGCTCCGCCTACGTCGCCCCCGTGGTCTCCACGATCGGGGCCGACCTCAACGGCGGCTGGTTCCACGAGTCGCCCCGCCCGGTGTGGATCGGCTTCGACATCGAGGTCGGCGCCGTGTTCATGGGCGGGATGTTCAACGACAACTCCAAGACGTTCTCGGTCAGCGGGGATTTCCGGTTCAACCGCGACCAGGCCGAGCAGCTGACCGCGGGCGTCAGCTTCGCCAGCCAGGCCCAGAAGGACTCGGTGATCGACGCCCTGATCTCGCACGATTTCACGCTGGGGATCAGCGGCCCGACCGTGACCGGCAGCAAGTCGGACAGCGTCAAGCTGGCGTTCTCCGGCCAGCCGATCAACGGCATCATGATCCCCACCCAGGTGGTGGCCCTGCCGGTGACGGGCCTGCTGGAGGACGTCAGCATCTTCCCGCTGGCCGCGCCCCAGGTCACCGTGGGCACGCTGCTGGGCACCATGGCCACCATCCGCTATTACCCGGGCCAGACCATCAAGTCGATCGGCAAGGTCGACTACTTCGGCTTCGGCATCCAGCACAACCCGATGTTCTGGATACCGCCGCTGCGGAAGCTGCCGTTCAACGTGGCGATCAACTTCTCCACCCAGACCCTCAAGGCCGGCTCGCTGCTGAAGTGCAAGACCACGGCCGTGGGGCTGCAGGCCAGCAAGCGGCTGGGGTTCTACCTGCTGAACCTGACCCCGTACGCCGGCGTCGGCTACGAGAAATCCTCGATCGACATCGCCTACCAGTACACCATCGACCGGCCGGGGCTGCCCGCCACCACCCAGGACATCAGGTTCAACCTCAAGGGCGAGAACACCACCCGGATCGTGCTGGGCCTCAACGTCAAGG
>DATJQG010000112.1:0-4759 GCA_035506015.1 Candidatus Edwardsiibacteriota bacterium | reverse complement strand
GAGTACCAGAACGATTTCCTGGCGGGGCGGGTGGCCATGATCCAGAGCTCGTCGGCCAGTTTGGCCTACATGAAGCAGGACTCGATCAAGTTCGAGCTGGGCGTGGCGCCGCTGCCGTACTTCAAGAAGCGGGCGGTGGTGCTGTCCGGCACCAACGTCACCATGTTCAGCAACGCCTCCAAGGGCACGCTGCGCGACGCCTGGAAGTTCGTCAAGTACATGACCGACACCAAGCAGACCGCGCGTTGGGCGGCCGAGACCAACTACCTGCCGGTGCGCCGCTCGGCCCTCAACGAGCCGGCGCTGCTGGAGAAGTTCAAGAAGCTGCCGGGCATGCGGGCGGTCTACCAGCAGCTGGACTACGCTTATCCCGAGCCCGGCGAGACGGCCTGGCTGAAGGGCCGCGCCCGGATGGAGGAGGACGGCCTGCAGCCGGCGCTGGACGGCACGCGCCCGGCGGCGGCGTCGCTGCGGGACGCGGCGGCCAAGATCAACGGCCAGCGCTGACCGCCGCCGCGGACCTGGAATCAGCAGTATTCATTATCATTCATAAAGGAAGGACCCCACCATGGCACAACCGCACACCGTGAACAGAATGGCATTGATGGTATTGATGTTGTTCCTGTTTACCGCCGGCGCGCTCCAGGCGACGCTGCTGGTCAATGAGAACTTCAGCTACGCCACCGGCCAGCTGACCGACACCCTGCCGGGCAACGTCAGCGGCGGGCTGTGGCGCCACAACACCGGGACCGGCTACCTGCTGCAGTGCGCCACCGGCAGCCTCAGCTACCCGGGCTACGAGTCGTCCAGCACCGGCAACATGCTGGCGGTCACTAACCCGGCGGGCTCGGCCGAGGACGGCTACCGCGAGTTCGCCTACCTGCGCAAAGGGTCCGCGGTCTACGCCGCATGCCTGGTGAACATCTCGGACACGGTGGGGTTGGCGCCCAACAGCAACACCACCGGCGACTACTTCGCGGGGCTGCTGCCCGTCACCAGCACCACCACCTACGTCAACCGGATCTACATCCGCAAGGGCGCGGCGGCCAACACCTTCAACCTCGGGCTGCGCGCCGCCAGCACCAGCGCCACGCTGTGGCACGCCAGCAACCTGGCGGTGGGCACGACCTGCCTGCTGGTGATGCGGTACAAGATGGTGTCCGGGTCGAACGACACGGCGATGCTGTTCATCAACCCGACGGTGCCCGGGACGGAGCCGGCGCCCTCGCTGACCCAGGCCGCGCCCAGCACGGCCGGACCCGACAGCGTCGGCCGGTTCGCGGTGCGGCAGAACTACGCGGCGCCGGTGGCCACGCCCAACGCGTTGATCGACGGCATCCGCGCGGCGGACACCTGGTCCGACGCCACCGGCGCAGGGTTCTTCCTGCCGCTGGTCGTCTCGGTCACGCCCGGCCTCAATGCCAGCGGCGTTCCCCCCACCGCCGACATCAGCGTCACCTTCGACAAGCTCATCAACGCCGCCACGGTCGATACCGCCAGCTTCAAGGTCAGCGGGCTGCGGCAGGCGCGATACTATCCCGACTCGATCCGGCCGGCCGGGAACAGCGCCACCTTCACGTTCTTCGTGCATGACACGCTGCGCCGCAAGGACACTGTGACCGTGACCCTGTCCACGGCCATCGCCGACACCGGCGGCAACCACCTGCCCAGCGATTTCGTCTGGTCGTTCCGGACGGCCACGCCGGACACCATCCCGCCCAAGGTCAGCGCGACCTCGCCGGCGGCCGGCTCCAACAACGTGGCGGTCGCGACGCAGGTGGTGGTGGATTTCAACAAGCCGCTGAGCCCGGCGTCGATCGATACCGGCGCCATCCGGCTGGAAGGGCGGCGGGGCGGGTACCAGCTGTACGGCGAGGCGCTGTCCAACGGGGACACCCGGGTGACCGTCGTGCCGACCGATACCTTGTTCTACGCCGACACCGTGCGGATCCACGTCACCAGCCGCGTCACCAACGTCGACGGCACGCCCGCCCGCGACACCAGCGTGACGTTCACCACGCGGGTCAACCCGGCGCTGACGATCCACGACATCCAGTACACCACCAATCCCAGCGGCGCATCGCCCTACGTCAACCGCGTCGTCACCTTCACCGGCGTGATCACGGCCGGCTCGGCGCAATGCGGCGGCAAGTCGTACTTCATCCAGGACGGCAAGGGCGCGTGGAACGGGATCTACGCCTACGACAACGGGCACACGGCGATCATCGGCGACTCGGTCCGGATCACGGCCAAGGTGCTGGAATACCAGGGGACCGGCTGGCCGTCGTCGATGACGGAGCTGCAGCCGGTGACCGAATACACCGTGCTCAAGCAGAACTGCACGCCCCCCGCGCCGGTGATCCTGCCGGCCTGCAGCCTGGCGACCGGCGCGGCAAGCTGCGAATCCTACGAGAGCGTGCTGGTCGAAGTCGACAATTCGACGGTGACCTCGGCGCCCAGCTCGTATAACGAATGGAACATCAGCGACCCCACGGGTTCCTGCATGATCTATAACCCGTACGGGTTCACCGGCGTCGGGTACAATCCGGCGGTGGGCGATACGCTGCTGGTGCTGCGCGGCGTACTGGTCTTCCAGTACACCGATTTCAAGGTGCAGCCCCGCATGATCGGCGACATCGTCGACACCAAGCCCGTCAAGGTGGGCTCGACCAAGCCCGCGGCCTACGACTCGCTGGTCTCCACCATGACGCCGCTGATCGTCAACTTCAGCAAGCCGATGAACCCGGCGACGGTCACGGCCGGCAATTTCAGCGTCACCGGCTCCATCACCGGCGCCCACACGTTCACCGTGGCCTACGATTCGTCGACCTGGAGCTGCCGCCTGCGGCCGGACCGGGTCTTCTCCTACGCGGAAACGGTCACCGTCTGGCTCTCGCACACCCTGCGCGACACGCTGGGGAAGACGCTGGACGGCAACGGCGACGGCGTCTCGGCCAACAACCTGAGCGACGACTACCGCTTCAAGTTCTACACCCTGGACAAGGCCATCACCATCGCCATGGCGCAGAAACCGGACACCGGCGGCTATAATTCGGCGATGGCCGGCAAGAACGTCAGGATCCAAGGCATCCTGACCGGGCCGGCGAAGATCTTCTCCAGCAGCACCTGGACCACCACCGCGAGCGACTATATCCAGGACAGCACCAGCGGCGCCAACATCTTCAGCTCCGGCATCAACTGGCAGAGCAACCTGCTCAACAACCTGGGGCAGCTGATCGTGGTGAAGGGCACCGTGACCGAGTACAACGGCGTCACCGAGATCACCACCAACGACACCCTGACCAAGTTCTGGGACTTCGCCCAGTCGTTGCCCGCACCGGACACCATGGTCTACAACCAGGTGATGACCGAGGACATGGAGGGCAAGCTGATGATGGCCGTCGGCACGGTCAGCAGCCCGCCGTCCTACGCCGGGGGCGGCTACAACATGGAGATCCGCAACGGCGACGCGCCGATCGCGGTGCGGTTCTCGGAAACCTCCGGGTTCCCCATCGACCGGCTGACGATGGGGCAGAAGGTCCAGGTGATCGGCGTGGCCTCGCAGTACGACAAGTACGCGCCCTACGACGCCGGCTACCAGCTGACGCCGCGCTTCAACGGCGCCTACAGCTACAACGGCGTCACCTATCCGTCCGACATCACCATCCTGGTCGATACGGTGGCCGCCTTGGGCACGGCCCAGATCGTGGGCTGCTCGCCCAGGCAGTTCTGTCCCGACTGGGGCGAGGTGGCGACGGTCGAGGTCAACGGGCCATTGGGCGACCACCTGACCCTGACGGTCTACGACCTCAAGGGCCGCTTGGTGAAGACGCTGCTCAACAACGTCCCCGGCGGGCACCAGGTCTGCGTCTGGGACGGCAAGGACGACGCCCACCGCCCGGCGAACATCGGGATCTACATCCTGCATCTTCGCAGCGTCTCGGCCAAGGGCAACGTCGCCGACCAGAACAAGACCATCGTGCTGGGCACGCCGCTGAAGTAAAGGAGCAGATGATGAGAAAGATACTATTTTCAACGATCCTGGCGCTGTGCGCGACCTCGGCCTTCGCCATGTTCGAGGACTGGCAGGTGGGGATCCGCCCCAACGCCATGGCCGGCTGCTACACCGCCGTCGCCAACGACGTGGAGGGCGTGCGCTGGAACCCGTCCGGCCTGGCCGAGCTCAAGGGCTGGCAGACCGTGGCCTACGCCAAGCAGCTGTGGAGCGTCCCCGGCCTGATGAACCAGACGCTGACCGTGGGCCGGGAGCTCGGCCGGTGGGGCGGCGCCGCGGTTTCGGTGCAGCAAGTGGGCTGCGACGTGGAATCCGACCAGAACGTGATGCTGTCGCACGGCTTCAACCTGACCGACCAGCTGGCGTTCGGCTACACCATCAACGGCTACCGGCTGTGGCAGCAGCGCTTCGGCTCGGCGATCACGGCCGGCATCGACGTCGGCCTGATGGCCAGGGTCTACCGCAAGTGGCGGATCGGCGCCTCGGGCCACAACCTCAACCATCCCAGCCTCGGCAAGCTGCGCGAATACGACCTGCCCTCCGGCGTGGCCGTGGGCGTGGCCTACGAGGCCTTCCCGGGCACGCTGGGCTCGCTGGAGCTGTCCAAGGACGCGGGCTACGTCACCAAGTACAAGGTGGGCTGCGAATATTCCCTGGTGGCGGACAAGCTCAAGCTGCGGGGCGGCGTCAGCAACGAGGGCGCGCTGACCCTCTACTCGATGGGCCTGGGCGTCAAGGTCAGGG
>DATJQG010000111.1:0-2898 GCA_035506015.1 Candidatus Edwardsiibacteriota bacterium | reverse complement strand
GATGTCTCCATAGCCACTCTCTCTCCAGGGCCCAGGGGCCCGTCTTATCTGGGTCGGTCAGCCCGCATCCTCGGCCCGCTTGCCGGCCGGCGCGGTTACCTGAATCTGCGTCCCGCTGCCCGGCGCGCTCTCGATGGACAGCTTCGCGCCGATCTTCTGCGCGCGCTCTTTCAGGCTAGCGAGCCCCAGCCCGCCGCCCGCTCCGGACGCCGATGGGACAAAGCCGACGCCGTCATCGCACACCTCCAGCAGCGTCTCGGCCTCCGAGAAGCGCAGGCGCAGCGCGAGGTGCTGGGCATGGGCGTGCTTGAGTGCGTTGTTGAGCGCCTCCTGCGCGATGTGATACAGCTCCTCTTCGATCAGGCGCGGCAGGTGTTCGGAGTCTTCCTCGCCCTCGACGCTCAGCTCGGTGGTCATCCCGCCCCGCATCTCGACCGATTCCAGCCGGGCCTGCAAGGCGGCCGCCAGCCCGATCTTCTCCAACGCGAGCGGGCGCAGCTCAAAGATCAGCAGCCGCATCTCGCGCAGCGCCTCCTGGGCCGTGTCGCGCAGCTCGCGCAGGTGCGCGATGGCGGTGGTGGTGTTGCCGGCATCCAGCAGCCGCGCGGCGGCCTCGGCGTACATGGTCACGCCATACAACGATTGCGTAACCGAGTCGTGCAGCTCGCGGGAGAGGCGCTGGCGCTCCGCCGCCGCGGCGGACTGTTCGGCCTGGTCATACAGGCGCGCGTTTTCGGCCGCGACGGCGATCTGCTGGCCGATGGCCGCCAGCAGCGACAGTTCTTCGGGACTGAGCGGTTGTTCTTCGTGGCGTGTGCCCAGGCTCATCGCCCCGACCAGCGTCCCCTTCGCCAGCAGCGGGACGCTGATGACCTGCCGCACGCCCTCGGCTTCCAGCGCCTCTTTGACCTCGCCGTCCGGGTAGTCGCCGATCCGCCAGGCCGTGGGCTGCTGCGCCGCCGGCGGGTTCTGAACGGTCGTCCCGCCGACCGGCCGCGGCCCGATGCGTCTGAAGAATGCGTCCGGCAGGCCGCGGCTGGCGGCCAGCACCAGCTGCCGGTCCTCGATGGGTGTGTCGCCGTCCTGGAGGTTATAGGCCGCGCCCACTTCCATCCGCGTGATCGCCATTGCCTCGTCCAGCGCGGCGCTCAATACCTCGCTCAGGTCGAGTGAGCGGCTCACCACGGCGGAAATCGCGTTCAGCGAGGCCAGCTCCCTGGTGCGCGCCTCGACCCGCTGCTCCAGCTGCGTGTACGATTCGGAGAGCTGTTTCGACATCAGGTTGAACTGCCGGGCCAGCTCCTCCAGCTCGTCGCCGCTGTGGACCTCGATCACTTGCCCGAACTTCCCGCCGGCGATCTCCTTGGCCGCGCCGATCAGCTCGTGGATGGGATCGGTGATGCGCTTGACCCCCAGGGCGACCACCAGGCTGGGCACCACCAGCCCCAGGGCCAGCAGGACGATCAGGTAAGGCCCGTAGCCCTGGCTGGCCGCCAGCAGCTCGGACATCGCCTGCTCGCTGACCAACCCCCAGGGTGTGCCCGCCACGGGCGCGAAGGTCGCCAGCAGGTCGGAGCCGTCGCCGCCGCGCGTGCGCAGGTCGCCGGTCTGCCGCCGGATGACCTGCTGTACTTCCGGCAGGCTGTGCGCGTCGCTGCCGATCAGGCTGTCGTCGGAGTGGAAGATCACGCGCCCGGTGCTGTCCACCAGGTAGGTGCTGCCGCCGTCGCCGATGCGCAGCTTGACGATGTCGCCGTAGAACGCGCTGACCGATCTCGGCCCCAGCTGGAACAACCCGGCCAGCGTCCCGCGGAACTCGCCCTGGTCGCCCAGGATCGGCACGGCGACGCAGATCATCGGTGGGCTGCCGGGCAGGATGTCCGAATAGGCCGGCCCGTTGGTGTGCATCATCTGCTGGAAGAAGCTGAGGCCTGACCAGTCGTGGCCCAGCCAGTCAGGGCGCTCTGGCTCGGTGACCACGACGTGGCCCAGCTGGTCCAGGATCACCAGCCCGCCGTCGAACATGACCAGCCGGCTGGCCGCCGGTTTGAGCGCCGCGGACTGGCGCATTGGGTCGCCTGAGTAGATGTCGGCGCTGCGGGCCAAGCTGCTCAGCGTCTCGGCGTAGATGGCGAGGTCGGAGGACAGCTGCCCGGCCGCGCGGCGGGTCAGCTCCTCGTTGCGCCCGACGACCAGGTCCTCGGTCACGCGCTGGTAGGCGTAGAACAGGAACAGCGCGATGGCGAACAGGATCACGGTGGTCGGGATGAACGACCAGGCGATAATGCGCCAGCGCAGGCTTGGGCGAGACAGCCTGATGGTCACTGCGGGCCTCCGCGGATCGACTGGGCGTCCTGGATCTGCTGCGACGCGGTTTTCATCAGGTCGGTGGGCTCCTGACCGAGCGTCAGAATTCGATCCCAAGCCTCCTGGGCGATGCGGTTCGCGTCCGACATGTTTGCGAAAACCTCGGCCACCACCGAGTAGCCCTTGATCTGGCCGTCGGCGAAGGCGGCCAGGTTCATGTCCCCGGCTTTGTCCGGGAACTCCTGGCGGATGTATCCGATCCAGTCATCCACCAGCGAGATACGGGCCGGCTGCAAAAAATAGGCCTGGGCCATAGCACGCCCGTAGTCTTTGCTGATCAGGAACTTGAGCAGCTCCCAGGCTGCCTCGGGGTGCTTGGTCCCGGCGTAGATTCCGAAGCCGTCGGTCGTAGCCAGCGTCGCCCGGCGGTCTGGCCCGGCCGGGAACGGCGCGACGCCGACGCGGAATTTGGCCGTCGAGAGGATGTTCTTGAGCGACCACGACCCGTCCTCGACCATCGCCAGCAGGCCGTCCGCGAAAGCCTCGTAGGTGTGCATGCGCCGCACGTCGGACAGGGTTGCCATGACGCGG
>DATJQG010000110.1:0-3708 GCA_035506015.1 Candidatus Edwardsiibacteriota bacterium | reverse complement strand
ACGTTGCGCAGGAACACCAGGTCGGCCTTGTCCCTGATGCCGGCCAGGTCGGACGCGGCCCTGGTCCGGAAGGGGTGGACGTTGGCCAGCTGCTGGGCCGCGGACTGTTTCCGGATGAAGTCGAGGTACGCCGGGTTGGTGTCGATGGCGTAGACCTTGCCGCCGGGCCCGGTGCGCTGGGCGAACTCCAGCGAAAAATAGCCGCCGCCCGAGCCGACGTCGTAGACCACGTCGCCCTTGCGCAGCTCCAGCAGGTTGACGACCTCCAGCGGTTTGTTCTTGATGTCCGCCGCCTCTCGGTTGAGCATCTTGAGGTGGAATGATTCGAACATGATGCGACTCGTTGTTATTTAACCACAGAGGACACAGAGGATTTTCTCTATCGTCCCCTCTATCAAGAGGGGAATAGGAGCCCGCCCTGAGAAGACTTCATTTGCTGCTTTTGAAGGGGGTGTGTCGTGTTTTGTCATTCCCGTGCAAACGGGAATCCAGGGGACATGGGTATTAAAGCACAAACCAACGGCCCATGCAAGCGAAAAAGCGCCCACTGCGTGGGCGCTTTTTATGCGAGCTTCGGACCGTTCCGCTACGACTTGCTGTTGTCCTGGTGCATGAAGTACTTGAGGAAGTCGATCGGCAGCGGGAAGACGATGGTGCTGTTCTTCTCGGTGGCGATCTCGGTCAGCGTCTGCAGGTAGCGCAGCTGGATGGTCACCGGCTGGACGCTCATCACGTCGGCCGCTTCCTTCAGCTTGCTCGACGCCTGGAACTCGCCGTCGGCGTGGATCACCTTGGCGCGGCGCTCGCGCTCGGCCTCGGCCTGCTTGGCCATGGCCCGGCGCATGCCCTCGGGCAGGTCGACGTCCTTGACCTCGACCGCGGAGACCTTGATGCCCCAGGGGTCGGTGCGCTCGTCGATGATCTTCTGCAGCTGCAGGTTGATCTTCTCGCGGTTGGAGAGCAGGTCGTCCAGCTCGTGCTCGCCCAGGATCGAGCGCAGGGTGGTCTGGCCCATCTGCGAGGTGGCGTACATGTAGTCCTCGACCGCGTTGATGGCCTTGCCGGGCTCGAACACCTGGAAGTACATCACGGCGTTGACCTTGACCGAGACGTTGTCCTTGGTGATCACCTCCTGGGGCGGCACGTCCAGCGCGATGGTGCGCAGGGTGACCTTGACCATCTTCTCGAACAGCGGGATCAGGACGATCAGGCCGGGGCCGCGCACGCCCACGAACCGGCCCAGCCGGTAGACCACGCCGCGCTCGTACTCCCGCAGGATCTTGATGGTGTTGAGGATGATGAACAGCGCGAAGATGATGAATACGACCCAGCCGAACATGGTGGTGCCTCCTGATAGAATTGAAGGGTTATTGCTCGATGATCGTGATGCCGTTGTTGAATTTCTTCAGTTTCGACTTCATGTCGCCGTCGTCCTGCTTGCCCTCGATCGACACCGACGCGGTATAGAGCACCGGCCGGCCCAGCCGCTGGGCGGGCCCGTAGGCGCCGTAGCGGGGGTGGAGGCACATCACCAGCGTCCGGTCGTCCGAGATGGTGGTGGTCTGGTCGTAGGGGTGCTGCTGGTAGGCGATCTTCATCCAGCGGTTCCGGGTCTCTTCGCTCTCGGCCTCGCCGGGCTTGGCGTAGCGGGTGAGGGTGGCGACGTTGTCGTTGCTCTTGTTCTCGCCCACCACGGCGCTGGTGATGTCCCAGGACGCGCGGCCGCTGTCGGGGATGAAGCCCAGCTTCAGCTGCAGGTCGCTCTGGTCGGTGATGGCGAACAGCGACGGCGACAGGTCGATGGCGAAGCGCGGGGTCTTCAGGCTGACCCGCTTGCCGGGCTGATAGGCGAACGAGATCGACCGGAACAGGTCGGGGTGCAGCTCCGGGCGCTCGAAATACTGCTGCCAGCGCCGCAGCGTGCCGTAGTAGTTGACGAAGAAGAAGTCGGCCATCAGCTCCATGTCGGGCCGGATGCCGGACTCCATCTGGCCGATGTTCTCGCTGCGCAGGTAGCCGGCCAGGCCGCTGGGGACGGGCAGCGCGTAGAGCAGCACCTCCTCGTCCGAGTGGGGCAGGTACCAGCCGCGCACCAGCCAGCGCCGGCCGTAGCGGTCGCGGACCTCGCGCTTCTCGCTGGCCGCGCCGAACGAGGTGATGCGGGTCTGGCTGTTGCCGATGTCGCGCGTCGCGTAGATGCCCTTCAGCAGCTCGTCCATCAGCAGGCGGTCATCGGCGATGGCCTGGGGCACGGTGATGCTGTCGGGCAGGTCGATGCGGAAGAACTCGTAGTCGAACATGTTCGAGGCGATGACCAGCTTGCCGTTGTTCTCCAGGTCGTAGGTCTTCTTCTCCTTGGGCCCGAAGACGTCCCAGGTGTTGTCCTTGCCCTGGGCCACCAGGCCCGGGAACAGCGACGAATGGACGGTGTGCAGCAGCTCCTGGGATTCCGCCCCCTCGGGGAAGACGCGGGCCTTGTTCTCGATCAGGATGCTGTCCCGCAGGGCGTAGCTGTAGGCGGTGAGCGCCCGGGAGAAGCGCTCGCGGGCCTGGGCCTGGGTCAGGGGCAGGGGAACGGCGAGGTCGAGTCTGCCGAGCTTTTGGAAATTGCTGAAAGGCAGGGCATAGATCAGCTTGACGTGGACGTCGGCCGGCTTGCCCAGCGTACCCAGCAGCTCCGCGACGGGGAGGGCGTAGTTGAGGTTCTCGTTCTCGGATTTCCGCACGACCATGCCGATCACCTGGCCGCGGCTGTCCAGCAGCGGGCCGCCGCTGTTGCCGGGCGAGGCCGCCGCCGAGAAGCGCAGCTCCTCGAACAGGCCGTCCTCCACCTCGGGCGAGGTCGAGGTCAGCAGCCCGTCGCGGATCACGGTGCCCTCGCCCAGGGCGTTGCCCACGGCGAACACCGGCTGGTTGACGGCGTAGGCGGTCTTCAGCGGCAGCGGGACCAGCGGCGCCGTCCGCTCGATGGTGAAGGCCACCACGTCGCGACGGCTCGAGAACGCCACGATGGTGGTGATGGCGTGGACCCTGCCGCCGGCATCCCGGACGCAGGGCGGCGCCAACCGCGTCTGGTAGAGCAGGCTCAGCACGTGGGCCGCGGTGACCAGCGTGCTGTCGTTGATGGCGAAGGCGCTGCCCACCGAGTAGTACTTGTCGTTGCGGACCTTGTACGGCAGCAGGTCGAACGGCAGCGGCTTCTCGTAGGTCAGCGGGTCGTCGGTCGGCTTGGGGACGACGACCTCGTAGACCGACCGCCCGATGGAGCGCAGGATGGCCGGGGTGGGCAGCCGGTCCGCCAGGGCGGGCGCGGCCGCGGCCAGGGCCACGGCCAGGATGATGAGACGGCGCAAGAGCATGGTCGCACTCCTTCTTCAATGTGATGAACCGCCGGGTGTCAGTCCTGGCGCTCGACCTTCAGCGTCATGCCCTGCACGCCGGTCACCGTGACCTTGGCGCCCTGCGGGATGTCGGCGTCGGCCACGGCGCTCCAGTGCGTGCCGGCCACGAAGACGCGGCCGCCGTCCTTGGTGACGGCGGTGCGGGCGTCGCCCCGCTGGCCCACCAGCCCGGCCGCCCCGGTGACCACCTTCCTGCCGTGCGAGCGCACCGACAGCCAGGCGCCGATGGCGAAGAAGGCCGCGGTGGCCAGCACGATCGGGATGATCACCTGCAGCGAGGTGTGCAGCGCGGGATCGGGCGAGTTGA
>DATJQG010000109.1:0-3487 GCA_035506015.1 Candidatus Edwardsiibacteriota bacterium | reverse complement strand
GGCCATCCATTGGGACGGCGGCGCGGACCGTTCATTGGTGACGGTCTACGACATCGCCGGTCACCGGGTGTGGGCGGCGGAGGCCGCCAATCACGCAGTCCCGTGGGGCGGGAACGCCAACGGCGTCTATGTGGTGAGGATTGTGCCCCGCAGCGCCGGGGGCGCGGCAGTGGTCGGCAAGATCGTGGTGGTCCGCTGAGGCGGTCGGCCTGCGTACGGAAGCGAGCGGCGGACCGGAACGTTCCGATTGACTTTCCCGGGGAAATGGAATATACTACGGCATAATCAACCGGCATCTCGATACTTCAGGGACGCCAAGACCCCATCGCTGCGGGATCTTGGCCTTTCGCCGTTTGGGCCGACTTGGGAACGCTCATTCAACCAAATCATAAGCTAAACGTGCCGAGGCCCCATGGAATGCGGGTCTTGGCCTTTCGGCATTTGTATCCGGTTATAACAATGAGCGGGGGAATAATCATGCCAAAGGATGTCGGTCTGCATGCCTACGATGAACGCTACCACCTGGTCTACGGGGCCGGTGCGCGGTTCTGGAACGAGCACCAGCCGCATCCGCGCTTGATCGAATGCGCGAAAGGGCTCCCCGCGGGAGCGGCCTGCATCGAGTTCGGCTGCGGCGAGGGGTTTGAGGCGCGAACACTCGCGGCCATGGACTTGAAGGTCACGGCCATCGACCTGTCGCCGACCGTGATCGCGAAGGCGAGGGAGGAAACGCCCGCAGCAATGCGGGTCGAGTATCTTGCCGGTGATGTCACGGACCTTGCTGCGCTGGGCATCGCCAGCGCTTGTTTTGACCTGGCCGTCGACGTGCATTGCCTGCACATGATGTCCAATCCGCATGACCGGCTCAGCTATCTGGCGGAGGTCAAGCGGGTATTGAAACCGGGCGGGCTGTTCTACTTGCAAGATTCGCTGTCATGGGAGGATGTCCAACCCGCGGATGACGAGGAAAGAAAAGCAATCGAAGAGATCAGGGCCTTCAACGCGACACACCAGGGCGGGGACAATACTCCGCGCAGGATCACCACGTCGCAAGGGGAGAAGGAAATCCTGCTGCCGCTGTGCCCGGGCTGCAAGGCGCAATCGCTGCAAGAGTACGTCGATGAATTGACCGGTGCTGGATTCGCGATCAAGCAGGCCGAACGCGGCGGATCACGGCATACGATGTTCGCGGCCATCATCGTCGCAATGGCGTGACAGTCATTATCCGGCAACCAAACAATATGATTCCCATGAATACCGATCGCACGATGCTGTGGAACTCGATTTCAGGTACGATCACCACCAGCCCGTCGTTCCTGAAGCTGGCGGCGCTGGCCGGGTCCGACAAGAGGCTGCTGGGCGTCACCGGGCCCAACGAGACCGGCAAAGCGTTGCTGACGGCGGGACTGTTCACGACGACGAAGCAAAGCCTGCTCTGGCTGATCCCCTCGGCCGACGAGGCCGAGCGCCAGCGCGACAACCTGGCCGTGCTGCTGGGCGAGCCGGCGGTCAAATACTGGGCGGCCTGGGACGTGATGCCGGGGGAGCGCCGCGACCCCGACGTCGAGCTGGTGGGCAACCGGATGGAGGCGCTGGCGGCGCTGGACGCCGGGCAGCCGGTGGTGGTCGTGGCGTCGGCCCGCGCCCTGCTGCAGGCCACGCTGGACGCGGCGCAGTTCCGGCGCTGGCGGCTGCAGCTGGCGGTCGGCCAGTCGCTGGACCGCGAGGCGCTGATCGCGACGCTGGCCGAGGCCGGCTACTCGCGCGAGCCGGTGCTGTCGGGCTTCGGGGAGTTCTCGGTGCGCGGCAGCATCGTGGACATCGCCAGCTTCGGCCTGGCCGACCCGGTGCGGCTGGAGCTGGACGACGAGGACCGCATCGTCTCGCTGCGCAGTTTCAGCCTGGTGGACCAGCGGTCGCTGGCCAAGATCGAGCGGGCGCTGGTCCTGCCGCGCCACGAGGGCGGCACGGCGTCGCTGTTGGCCCATTTGCCCGCGGGCACGCTGCTGTGCTACGACGAGGCCGGCGAGACCCTGGCCCAGTTCGACGTGGTGGAGGAGGAGAAGGTCAACTACGGCCAGGACCAGCGCTACCTGCCGGCCAAGCTCTGCCTCCAGGAACTGGCGGGGTTACGGACGCTGCTGCTGACCTCGGGCGCGGGCTTCGGCCTGGCCGAGGTGCCGCAGCCGGCCGACGTGGTGCGGATCGCCGCCTCCCCGGTGGAGCCGTTCCTCTCCAGCCTGAAGCTGCTGCAGGCCAGGGTCGAGAAGCTGCGGCAGCAGGGCTACACCATCCACGTGCTGGGCGACAACGAGGGCCAGTGCGACCGGCTGCGCGAGATCCTCGCGCCGGAGACCCGCGAGTTGCTGGCCTCGATCAGCATCGGCGGGCTGCACGGCGGCGTGGTATGGGAAGAAGGGAAGCTGTGCCTGATCACCGAGCGCGAGATCTTCGCCCGCGAGAAGCGGCGCCGCTTCCGCCGCTTCTTCCAGGGCGGCGGCGCCATCCGCAGCCTGGACACCCTGGCCGCTGGCGACTACATGGTGCACATCGACTACGGCATCTGCAAGTACCAGGGGCTGGTGCAGCTGGACCTCAACGGCCAGCAGACCGAGTGCCTGCTGCTGCTGTTCCGAGACAACGACAAGCTGTACGTGCCGATCGAGCACATGAAGAAGGTGCAGCGCTTCTCGTCGGAGGAGGGCTACGCGCCGCAGCTCTCCAAGCTGGGCTCGGCCGCCTGGGAGGAGACCAAGGGCCGCGTCAAGAAGGCCGCCAAGGACATGGCGCAGGAGCTGCTGGCGGTCTACGCCCTGCGCAAGGCGCAGCCGGGGTTCAAATTCTCGCCCGACCACGACTGGCAAAAGGAGCTGGAGGCCTCGTTCCCCTACGAGGAAACGGCCGACCAGCTGACGGCGATCAACGGCATCAAGGCCGACATGGAGAACGACCAGCCGATGGACCGGCTGCTGTGCGGCGACGTCGGCTACGGCAAGACCGAGGTGGCGCTGCGGGCGGCCTTCAAGGCGGTGATGGACCACAAGCAGGTGGCGGTGCTGGTGCCCACCACGGTGCTGGCCGAGCAGCACTACCAGACCTTCGCCGAGCGGCTGGCCGAGTACCCGGTCAAGGTCGAGATGCTGTCGCGCTTCCGCAAGCCGGCCGACCAGCGCGCGGTGGTCAGGCAGGCGGCGGCGGGCGAGGTCGACATCCTCATCGGCACCCACCGCATCCTGCAAAAGGACGTCCGGTTCAAGGACCTGGGGTTGCTGGTGGTGGACGAGGAGCAGCGGTTCGGCGTGGGCCACAAGGAGCGGATCCGCAAGCTGTGCCACGCGGTCGACGTGCTCACCCTGAGCGCGACCCCCATCCCGCGCACCCTCTACCTGGCCCTCTCCGGGGCGCGGGACATGAGCACCATCCAGACCCCGCCCCACGACCGGTTGCCGGTCGAGACCGTGGTGGCCGAATACGACGAGCGCCTGAT
>DATJQG010000108.1:0-3843 GCA_035506015.1 Candidatus Edwardsiibacteriota bacterium | reverse complement strand
GGACTTTGCGGATGCGGCCACCGGGCCCCACTGGGCGGAGCGGGCGATCCGCAATTCCTGCTCAAAGCCCCGGCCTGTTCCTGGACCTACAAGGCGCCTCTGCCCACGCCCCGCCTGGCCCTGTGCGCGGCCACGGTCAACGGCATCATCTACGCCATCGGCGGGTACGACGGCGATCCCGCGCACCAATCCGGCATGACCACCGTCGAGGCCTACGACCCGGCCACCGACACCTGGACGGCCAAGGCCCCGCTGCACCACTCCCGCTATGGCCTGGCCGCGGCAGCGGTCAACGGCAAGATCTACGCGTTCGGCGGGTACTGCAATTCCCGGTGCGTCGAGCAGTACGACCCGGCGACGGACACCTGGTGCGACAAGGCGCCGATGCCGACCGGCCGGGAATTCCCGGGCGCCGCGGCGGTCGACGGCAGGATCTACGTGATGGGCGGCTACAGCCCGGCGATCAACGCCGTCGAGATCTATGACCCCGCCAGCGACAGCTGGTCCGCCGGCCCCAGCATGCCCCAGGGCCTGCACCGCTTCGCGACGGCAGTGCATGGGCACCGGATCTACGTCATCGGCGGCGACGCCGGCGCCGGCAGCTACGTCAACAGCGTCCTCGTGCTGAACACCGAGAACGGGACCTGGACGGCCGAGAACCCGATCAGCGAGGCCAAGAGCACCCTGGCGGGCGGCTGGGCGGGCAACGCCATCATCATCGCCGGCGGCGCATGCACCGGCCAGATGTACCTCGCCACGGCCGAGTCGTTCAACCCCGCCACCCACCATTGGGCCGCCGTGCCGCCGTTGCGGTCCGCCCGTTCCCACGTGGCCGCCGCCGCCGTCGGCAGCGTGATCTACATCATCGGCGGCTCCACCTACAACGGCGAATGGCAGCCCCAGGCCACCGTGGAGGCCTACGGGGCCCACGGCACCCTTATCCAATGACCGCGGCGGCCGCGGTCCTGTCGCCCATCGCCATCAGCAGGAAAGGGAGGGTCGCATGAGCTCCACCCACGCGGTGATCCTGGCCGGCGGCCGCGGCGAGCGGTTCTGGCCGCAGAGCCGCGAGAAGAGGCCCAAGCAGCTGCTGCCGCTGACCGGCGGCAAGTCGATGCTGCAGGAGACCATCGCCCGGATCGAGCCGCTGGCGCCGGCCGCCAACCAGTGGATCGTCACCAGCGCCGACCTGGTGGCGGCGGTGAAAAAGCTGGGCGTCAGGTCGGCGCACCTGGTGGGCGAGCCGGCCGGCCGAAACACCGCGCCGGCCATCGCCGTGGCCGCGGCCGAGATCGCGACCATCGACCCCGGCGCCACGATGATCGTGCTGCCCTCGGACCACCACATCGCCGATGTCGGCGGGTTCCGCCGGGCGCTGGCCACCGCGGTCAGGCTGGCCGCCAAGGACTACTTGGTGACCATCGGCATCGCGCCCGACCGGCCCGAGACAGGCTATGGCTACATTGAACGCGGCGAGATCCTGGGCGACTGCGTGGTGCCGTGCTACGCGGTCAAGAGCTTCCGCGAGAAGCCCGACCGGCCCACGGCCGAGCGCTTCGTCGGCAGCGGCTATTTCTTCTGGAACGGCGGGATCTTCGTCTGGCGGGCCGGCGTGATCCTGGAGCAGATCCGCGCCCTGATGCCGGACCTGCACCGGCAGCTGGCGGCCTGGCAGAAGAAGGGCGGTCTGGCCGCGGGGAAACAGGCCTTCGCCTCGTTCTACGGCGCAGTGGAGAAGATCTCGATCGACTACGGCGTGATGGAGAAGGCCGGCAAGGTGGCCGTGGTCAAGGGCGACTTCGGCTGGGACGACCTGGGGTCGTGGGAGGCCATCGAGCGGTTCCACCGCCGCGACGAGCAGGGCAACGTGGCGGTGGGCGAGGTGCTGGCCGTCGACAGCGCCGGCAACATCGTGGTCTGCGACAAGGGGCTGACGGCGGTGCTGGGCGCGCGGGACCTGATCGTGGTGCGGTCCGGCGACGCCGTGCTGGTGGCCCACCGCTCCCAGTCCCAGCGGATCCGCACGCTGCTCGAGGAGATGCGGAAGCGGAAGCAACTGAAAAAATACCTTTGATCCAAGCCCAATGAACATCCGGAGGAAGTCGACATGAAACGAACAGTGCTGGCGGTCGCGGTGATCGCGGTCGCCATGTGCGGTTGCCCCAAGTCGCAGACGGTGCAGCGGCCGGCCGTGCCGCCCGTCGCGGAACAGCCGGCCAAGGCGCCGTTCGCGGAGCAGCCGCAGCCCACGCCCGCGGCGCCGGCGGCCCAGCCCGAACAGCAGCCGGCTGCGGCCCAGGATGAGGAGTTCGTCGGCAGCAAGGGGCCGGCGGCCGAGGTCTGGGGATGGCGGGTGCAGATCTTCGTCTCGTCAACGCGGGAGAACGCCCGCAAGGTGGCCGAGGAGGCCCGCTGGAAGTTCGGCGACCAGCAGATCTTCATCACCGAGGCCTATCCCTACTTCAAGGTGCAGGTGGGCAGCAACCTCACCCGCCAGGACGCCGAGAACCTCAAGGCCCGCGCCAAGAAACTGGGGTACGCCCAGGCCTACGCGGTCGAGGTGGACCTCACCCGCTGATGAGGCTTCGCCTCCTTGTTCTCCCGGCACTGCTGCTGGCGACGCTGGCGGCGGGCGCGGCGGCCGGCGATCTGGCGATCGCCAAGGCCACCGATGCCATGGGCCGCGACGACTCCGGCGACCGCCAGCTGGTGGTGGTGGGGCAGGCCCTGCAGCGGCCGCTGGTGGTCCAGGTCAGCGACCGGCGGGGCAAGCCCGTTGCCCATGTGGCGGTGGCGTTCGAGCCGGTGGACAGCGCCACCGCCGTGATCGAGCGGGCCGAACCGGCGACCGACGTCAAGGGCTATGCCCGCTGCCTGGTGCGGGCCACCCGCGGTCCCGGGACGGTCTACGTCCAGGCCCGGCTGGCGAACGATCCGACCCAACAGGTGACGTTCAGCGCCCAGGCCTTCCCGCCGCACTGGTGGCTGATCGCCTTCCTGGGCGCTGTCGGCGGCATCGCCTTCTTCCTGTTCGGCCTGCGTTTCTCGTCGCGCGGGCTGCAGAAGGCGGCCGGGGCGCGGCTGCGGCAGATGCTGTGGAGCCTGACCGGCAACCGGCTGGTCGGCCTGGGGATCGGCGCGCTGGTGACGGCCATCATCCAGTCCTCCACGGCCACCACCGTGATGCTGGTGTCGCTGGTCAACGCCGGGATGATCGGCCTGGGCCAGGTGCTGGGCGTGATCCTGGGGGCCGACATCGGCACCACCATCACCGTCCAGCTGATCGCCTTCAAGCTTTCCGACTACTGCCTGCTGTTCGTGGTGGGCGGGTTCCTGGCGATGGTGGCGGCCGGCAAGCGGCCGTGGCGCTTCTATCCCCAGATCGTGTTCGGGTTCGGGCTGATCTTCTACGGCATGAAGCTGACGTCCGACGCCCTGGAGCCGCTCAAGGCCCTGCCCTGGTTCCTGGACCTGTTCGCGGGCATGGCCGACAAGCCGCTGCTGGGGATCCTGATCGGGATGCTGTTCACCCTGCTGATCCGCTCCAGCGCGGCCACCATCGGCCTGCTGCTGACGCTGGCCTTCCAGGGGCTGATCGGCCTGCCCGCCGCGATGCCGGTGATCATCGGCGCCAACGTCGGCACCTGCGGCAGCGCGTTGCTGGCGGCCTGGGGCGGCACCAGCGAGGCCCGGCTGGTGGCCTGGGGCCACACCGCCTTCAAGCTGGTGGCCGGGGCGATCGCCCTGGCGCTGCTCGGCCCATTCACCCGGCTGGTGGCCGGGTGGGGCGGGCCGGTCTCCCGGCAGATCGCCAACGCCCACACCGCCTTCAACCTGATCGGC
>DATJQG010000107.1:0-3679 GCA_035506015.1 Candidatus Edwardsiibacteriota bacterium | reverse complement strand
GATGTCGAGGTCAAAACCGTGCCGATGGGCGGCGGCTTCGGGGGCAAGGATGACACCGTGTCGGTGGTGGCCGCGCGGGCGGCGCTGGCGGCGAGGCTGACCGGCCGGCCGGTGAAGATGACCTACGACCGCGAGTGGTCGATCCGCGAGAGCTACAAACGGCACCCCTACCGCGTCCGCTACACGATGGGCTTCTCGAAGGCGGGCCGGATCGAGGCCTGCCAGATCAGGGTGGTGGCCGACGCCGGCGCCTACTGCTCGGTGACGCCGTGGGTCACCTGGCGCTCCACGGTGCAGTGCTGCGGCCCGTACGACGTGGCCAACGTCCACTGCGACGTCGACGGCGTCTACACCAACAACGCGGTGACCGGCGCGATGCGGGGCTTCGGCTCGCCCCAGATCAACTTCGTGGTGGAGCAGCTGGTGGAGATGGCCGCGGAGCGCTGCGGCATCAGCGCCACCGAGTTCCGCAAGCGCAACATGGTCCGGCAGGGCTCGGTGACCATCACCGGGCAGGTGCTGGACGGCCACACCGTCAGCCTGGAGCAGGCGCTGGACGCGACGCTGGCCGCGGTCGGGTTCCATGAAAAATATGAGAAATGTTCCCACGGCCGGGGCGACGGCGACGAGCTTTACGGCATCGGCTACGCCATCAGCTACCGCGGCGTCAGCCTGGGGGCCGAGGGCATGGACTTCAACTCGGCGGTAATCAACGTCCAGTTCGACGGCTCGATCCTGCTGGAGGCGGCGGTGCACGAGAACGGCCAGGGCGCGGAGAGCGCGATGGTCCTGCTGTGCGCCGCGGAGCTGGGGGTCGGCAAGGACCGCATCCGCTACCGCATGCCCTCGACCGCCAACATCCCGGACGGCGGCACCACCGTGGCCTCGCGCGGCACCATCATGGGCGGCGGCGCGGTGGTCAACGCCGCGCGCCAGCTGAAGGCCAGGCTGGCGGAACTGCTGGCGGAGCAGCTTTCCTGCACACCGGGCGATGTCCGGTTCCGGGACGACCGGATCTGGGGCGCGGACGACGCGCGTTCGCTGTCCTGGCCCGAGGCGATGCACCAGCTGTTCCTGCTGCAGGAGTACCCCTACGCCTTCGGCACGTTCAAGGCGCCGCGGGTCAGCTGGGACGAGCACACCGGCCAGGGCAACGCCTATTTCACCTGGGTCTATGGCTGCCAGGCCGTGGAATTGACCGTCAACAAAAGGACCGGGCGGGTGAAACTGCTGGGCATGGCGGCCGCGCACGAGGTGGGCCGGGCGGTCAACCCGCCGATGGTACTGGGGCAGTTCTACGGCGGGATGGCGATGGGCGCGGGCTACGCGCTGTTCGAGGAGGTCAAAGCCGGGGCAGGCAAGATCGAGAACACCAACTTCGACCATTACCGCGTGCCGCGGGCCACGGACCTGCCCGAGATGCGCGGCATCATCATCGAGCATCCCGACCCGCTGTCGCCCTCGGGCGCCAAGAGCATCGGCGAGCCGGCCAACGAACTGATGGCGCCCGCCATCGCCAACGCCATCGCCAACGCCACCGGCGTGCGGCATTTCACCCTGCCGATCAGGATCTAACCGGAGAAACGGCCATGATCACCTACATCAACGGCCGCAAGCGCGGCATCGTCACGGCCGAGCTGGACCGCAACCTGCTGGCTTTCCTGCGCGAGGACTGCGACCTCACCGGCGCCAAGAACGGCTGCGGCATCGGCGCCTGCGGCGCCTGCACGGTGCTGGTCAACAACCAGCCGGTACGGGCCTGCATAAAAACCGTGGCCGACATCGTCGAGAAGAACGTGCTGACCATCGAGGGGCTGGCGCGGGAGGACGGGGCGCTGCACCCGCTGCAGCAGGCGTTCATCGACGCCGGCGCCATCCAGTGCGGCTTCTGCACGCCGGGCATGGTGCTGACCGCGCATGCCCTGCTGATGAAGAACCACCAGCCGACCCGGGAGCAGATCCGCACGGCGATCTCGGCCAACATCTGCCGCTGCACCGGCTACCAGCAGATCATCGACGCCATCGCGGCCGCGGCACAGTACTATCAGTAGACAATTCAACTGTGGCGATAAAAACACGGTTCGGTTGGTAGTCCGGACGTCCTGTTCGCAGGATCAGTAACCTTCCCCCTCCGGGGTCGTCCATTCGCCGCTCCACGTCAAAACGGAGGGAAAAATGGAGGTCGATACTAAAGTAACAGTTCTATTTGAAGAACCTTTCTGGATCGCCCTGGTCGAACGCCGTACAGAGGGCCGACTGGAGGTCGCGCGGATCATCTTCGGGGCAGAGCCAAGCGACCGTGAGGTACACGAGCATCTATTGAAAAACTACCGGACGCTACGTTTCACGAGACCCGTCGAATCTCACGATATGAGCAGCGACCATATCAATCCCAAGCGCATGCAGCGGATCATTCGCCGCGAACTTTCGGCAAAAGGAATTGGCACCAAGGCCCAACAGGCGCTCAAGCTGGAGCAAGAATCACGGAAACAAGAGAAGATCGTTGTAACCCGCGCCCAGCGGGATGCGGAGCGGATCAGGAAATTCCAATTGAAACAGGCAAAACGCAAGGACAAACACCGGGGACATTAATATAGATGAAAGTGAATTTTTCAAACTGGCTGATCGGCTTGATCATCGCCGCGCACAGTTCCGGGGCGGTACTGGTGCCGCCGGCTGCGCCGCAGCATGCCTGGCAGGACAGCATCCACGGCTATGTGCGCAGCGACGAGTACCACTGGCTGCGTCAGCGCGACAACCCCGAGGTCATCAGGTACCTCAGGGCCGAAAACACCTACACCGCAGCCGTGATGCGGCATACCGAAAAACTGCAGCGGCAGCTCTACCGCGAGTTCCGCAGCCGCATTCAGGAGAGCGACCTTTCGGTGCCGGTCAAGCTCGACAGCTTCTACTACTACGACCGCACGGTCAAGGGCCAGGACTACTCGATCTACTGCCGCAAGAAAGGGAGCCTGACGGCCAAGGAGCAGGTGCTGCTGGACGAGAACGCCCTGGCCAAGGGGCACGCCTACTACTCGATCGACGGCACCTTCGTCAGCCCGGACCACTCGATCCTGGCGTTCCTGGCCGACACCGCGGGCTCGTTCACCTACACGGTATACTTCAAGGACCTGAAAGCGGGCCGGCTGGTCGCGGACTCGATCTGCGGCGCCAAGAGCATGGTCTGGGCCAACGACAACCGCACGGTGTTCTACGAGGCCTACGACTCGGCCCAGCGCAGCGACCGGATCTGCAGGCATGTGCTGGGGACGCCGGCCGACAGGGACCGGGTCGTGTTCCACGAGGCCGATCCCGAGTTCTCGGTGGGCCTGCAGAAGACCAAGTCCCAAAAATACATCATCGTCTATTCCGTCAGCAAGACCACCACCGAGGCCTGGCTGGGCCTCGCCGACGCGCCGGCCGACAGTTTCAGGATCTTCAAGCCGCGGGTGCCCGGGCTGGAGTACTACATCGACCACCACGGCGATTCGCTGTACATCATCACCAACGACAGCGCGCAGAACTACCGCCTGATGGCCGCGCCGGCCAGCGACTGGTCGCGCGGCAAGTGGTCGCAGGTGATCGCGGGGCGCGACAGCGTGCTGCTGGAGGACGTCCAGATGTACCGCGGCCACTACGTGGTCCAGGAGCGGGCCCACGGCCTGGTGCGGCTGCGGGT
>DATJQG010000106.1:0-7732 GCA_035506015.1 Candidatus Edwardsiibacteriota bacterium | reverse complement strand
GCTTCAGCACCTGGGCGGTGTTGGCCGGGCCTGCCGTATCAAAATACACTGCCATGGCTACAGATCCGACTTGGTGCCGTGGAAGATGGCCCAGATGCCGATGGCGATGCCCATGCCGGTGACCGAGATCAGCGTGATGCCGATCCAGCCCCAGGCGTTGAGCGCGGCGATGTTGTGGAACGCGCCCCGCAGCGCGTAGACCGGCACGCCCGCGCCGATGCAGATGCAGACCACTGCGGTGAAGAATTCCTTCATGTCCTTGCCCCTTCTGATTACAATTTCCCGAGTTTCGTTTTGCGTTTCGCGATATCCTCTAAAATTGCCTCGGCCACCTTCAGGGCGCGCAGGCCGTCGCCGCCCGTGACCAGCGGCTCGGTGTCGTGCAGGATGCAGTCCACGAAGGCCGTCAGCTCGGCCTTGAGCGGCTCCACCTTGTCGATCCTGGGCTCGGTGTAGTCCACCATCTTGGCCAGGTCCAGCACGCCCTTGGGATCGCCCTTCAGTTTATAGACCTTGACGTCGGGCTTCATGTAATCGACGTTGATGTAGGCGTTGCGCTGGAAGAACCGCACCTTGCGCTCCTTCTTGATGGAAATGCGCGAGGCGGTGACATTGGCCACACAGCCGTTGGCGAATTCCAGCCGGGCATTGGCGATGTCCTCCTGGTCGCTCACCGGGTTGAAGCCGATGGCCGAGATCCGCTCCACCTCGGAGCGCACGAACGACAGGATGATGTCGATGTCGTGGATCATCAGGTCCAGCACCACCGGCACGTCGGTGCCGCGGGTGACGTAGGGCGCGATCCGCGTGCACTCGATGAACTTGGGGTCATGGATGTGGGGCGCGGCCGCGCGCAGCGCCGGGTTGAAGCGCTCGATGTGCCCCACCTGCAGCTTGATCTTTTTCTCTCCGGCCAGCCGCACGACCTCCTCGGCCTGGGCGATGGTCGACGTGATGGGCTTCTCCAGCAGCAGGTGCTTGCCGCCCGCGATCACGTCCCTGGCGACCGCGTGGTGCAAGCTGGTGGGCACCACCACGCTGACGGCGTCCACGTTTTGCAGAAGCTCATGGTAGTCGCTGTAGGCGGTCACCTTGTGCTTGGCCGCGATCTCCTGCGCCCGCGCGACGTCCGCGTCGGCCACGCCGGCCAGGCAAACCTCCTTGATCTCGGAAAAATTGCGGGCGTGGTGCTGGCCCAGGCTGCCCACGCCGATCACGCCGACATTTAGTTTAGCCACGATGGTCTCCTGATGTATCTGAAGAATTTCTTGACCGGAGTGCGTCACCCTGAGCCTGTCGAACGGGTGACATCCCTTGCGTGTCATATCTCGACAAGCTCGATATGACAGAACGGGATGACGATGGATTTTCTCAGTCCAGCAGCGGCAGGATCAGGTCGTCCACCGGGCGGACCTCCAGCTCCTGGCCCTCGGCCAGGTAGTGCAGCCAGAACTGCACGGTCTGGATCGACGCGCTGCGCAGCACGTCCATGTAGATCAGCAGCGTCATCGGCCGAGTGGCCAGGTAGGCCCGCACCTCGTCCGGCGGGATCGGCCGCTCCCGGTCGCGCTCGCCGTAGACGCCGTTGGTGATGTCCACGCCCTGGCCCAGGCAGACGTAGTCCTGGCGCTCGCTGAAGAACAGCCGGCCCAGGAAGTAGCGGTTCTCGCTGCTGACCTTGTAGCGCACCAGCGCGTGCGTGCCCTCGCTCAGGCCCTCGCTGCCCGGCGCCAGCCCGGCCACCTGCGGGATCCGCAGCAGCCGCTCGGCGCCGGCCTCGTCCCGCAGCTTGGGCAGGAACTCCCGGAAGGAGCGGTAGTCGTCGGGGTTCATCCGCAGCAGGTCGGCATTCTTGATGATCACCATCGCCCGGTTGTTGACGGTGTAGAACTCGTTCTCCAGGCCCTCCATCGCCCGCGAATACTGGGCCGCGGACACGCTCTCGCCCAGCTGCCGCTCCAGCTCGGCCAGCCGCTGGGTGAGCTGCTGCTTCTCGCGCTCGGCCGTCATCACGGTGTCCATGATGATCTGGGTCGACTCCTTGCGGACCTTGATGATCTCGATCTCCTTCTGGTCGTCGGTCAGGTACTCGCCGGCGGGCCGCGCCGCCGCTGCGGCGGGCTGCGGCTCGGCCGCCCGGGCCTCGCGCACCAGCTGGGTCAGCCGCTCCACCTGCTGCGCCAGCCGCTCCTTCTCGGCCTCCAGGAACGACAGCTTCTGGGCGAACACCTTGTTGACCGTGGCCATCAGCTGGTCCTTGTCGTGGGCGAAGGCGTGGGGCGCGTAGTACACCACCAGGTCGGTGCGGTGCGAGCCGGTGACCTCGACCTTGCTGGCCAGCGCCACGCCCGCGCCGTCGACGTTGTCCAGCACCAGGGCGTCCTTGGAGCTCATCAGCATCTGCGGGCTGGCGCCGTGCATCCGCAGCACGGTCTTGGCCGGGTCGCGCAGCTCGTCCACGGTCAGCACCACGCCGGCCTCGATCACGCGCCCGTCGGGCATGGTGATGCGGATCGGCTCGGCCTTGGCGCCGTTGCGTTCGCCGTCCTGCGGCATCAGCGTTGTCCGTCACGTTGTTTCATGGGTCACTCGTCATTGTTTCGCTGGCGGGTAGAGACCATCAGTGGTTTCATTTCCCAGTCACGTTTCACCATTCACCGTTCACGGCTTGATCCCCCAGACGATCGCCAGCGGCAGCGCCCTGTTGGGGATGGCATCGACCTCGCGGCCGAAGGCGTCCAACACCGCGTGGACGCCCTCGCCCCAGCGCTTGAGGTACGACGGCCGCGCCTGTTCCAGCCCCTGCTTGAGGTGCGCGACGTAGCCCGGCATGTCCGGCCGGACCAGCACTTCGCGTTTGATCCCCCGCAGCCCCAGCTCCCCCAGCAATGCGACGTAGTCGGCCAGCCGGTGCAGGCCCCAGCACCGCTTGCCCTCCAGCGCGGCCAGCTGGCAGTTGATCAGCTCCATCCGGCCCTCGGCCGATTCGCGCTCGTGGTCGGCGAAGCCGTCGACGATCTTGTCGTAGACCAGGAAGGTCCCGCCGGGCGACAGCACCCGCACGCAGTCCCGCAGCGCCGCAACAATGTCGCCGTCCGCGCTGACGAAGTCGTGCAGCGCCACCCGCGAGATCACCATCGCGGCCGCGCCGTCGGGCAGCGGGATGCGCCGCGAGTCGGACGGCAGCACCTCCAGCCGGGCGTCGCTGATCTTCCCCTTCAGCTTCTGCGCCACGGTCTCCAGCCGCTCCAGTGCGTACAGCTTCTGGCCGGGCTTGAGGTAGCGCTCCAGCAGCTCCTGGGTGAACTCGCCCATGCCCGCCCCCAGCTCCACCACCGGGCCGCTCACCGGGGCGAAGATCGCCGCCAGGCACCGCCGCTCGGCCCCGTCGAGCTCGTCCATGGCCTCGAGGTATTGCCGTGCCGCCGCGACCGGCACGCCGTGCTGCTCGGCGAATTCCTCGGCCTGATCTTTCTCGCTGCTCACGATTCACGGTTCACGATTCACGTTTGACGCGGCGCAGCCGTCAGTCGATCTTCTCGGCCTTCATCCGCAGCGCCTTGCCCTGCTCCACCCGCTGCTCGATCGCCACCTCGGGCAGCGCCTTGAGGCTGCCGTTGATCACGTCGTCCAGCATCTTGTCGTAATTGACGCGGTCCTTGAGCTTGGCGTAGTAGTTCTCGGCCATCAGCACCTTGGTGGCGAAGTACTGCGGCGCGATGGTCAGGGCCTCGCCGTAGTACTTGGCCGACTTCTCCATGTCGCCGCCGGCGATGCCCGGCGCGATGGCGTAGTAGGCGCCCAGCCAGCGGGCCGGCCCGCCGTAGTAGTAGGTCTTGTCCAGGCCGTAGAGGTACTCGACCATCTTGCGGGCCTGCTTGGAGGTCGACATCACCTTGAAGATGCCCTGCATCTTGCCCCACTTGCCGATGCAGGTGGCGGTCCAGAAGATGGCGCCCTCGAACTCCTTGGGCACGCCCTTGATGGCGTCGCCCATGCCCTGCTTCTGGTCGACGAACCGCTGCTTGAACCCGGGGTCGAAGCACAGCGCCTTGATGCCCCACTCGTAGCCGGTGTGGTAGTCCCGGGCCTTCTGGTCGCCCTGCTCGAAGGCGTCGGCCAGGAAGTAGTAGGCGTAGGCCAGCCGCTCGGCCAGCGCATAGGACGGCGCCGTCTCGTAGGCCTTGGCGTAGATGTCGATCGCCGACATCAGCGAGGTCCGGTCGCCGTGGTTGTCCCACAGCGGCTTGGCCTGGTCGAAGCCGGGCTGGGCCGGCAGCGCCGCGGCCGCTGCCAGCAGCGCAACGATCATAATCAGAGTCCGCTTCATGGGTGCCCCTTCCTGTACAGTTGGTTGAATCGCTCTCGTTCCAGTTGGTAGATCACGGCCTCCTCGGTGGCGCCCGCGCGAGCGAACCCGAACCGGGCCATGGCCCGCTGGCCGGAGACGTTGGCCGGCGCCAGAGGGTCGATCATCACCCCGCCGCCGAAGCTGTTGAAGTAGTAGTCCAGCAGCAGCACCAGCGCCTCGAAGCCGTGCCCGCCGAACCGCCGCTTTCCCTCGACCTTGATGTTGAGCTCGGCGCTGCGCTCGGCCGGGTCGTAGCGGTGGAAGCTGGCCTCGCCCACCGGCTCGCCGCTCTGCTTGTCGCAGATCAGGAAAAAGCGGTCGCGCGCCGAGCCGGGATCGACCATTTTCTCGAACCAGCGCCGCGCCTTGTCCTCGCTGATCTCGAACGGCCCGCCCACCTCCTTCATGGTCTCGGGGTCGGCCCACAGCTTGCGGAGGTAGGCCAGGTCGGCGGCGGCCGGCGTGCGCAGCAGGGCGCGCTCCCCCTCGATGAGCATCACAGCCACACGATGGAGATGGCGAACACGGCCACCAGCGCCGGGACCAGCAGCAGGAAATAGGCCGCGCACAGCAGCAGGAACTTGGCCAGGGTCTTGCCGAACCGCTGGCGGTAGAACCGCTTCATCGCCAGGAACAGGTAGACCGGGATGGCCCAGGTCAGCACCGTGCCGGCCACATTGAAGGGCTGCCAGCCGATCATCCGCAGCCCCAGGATCACCGCGATCATCAGGAAGGCGAAGTCGTGGGCGTGCAGGGTGAAGATCAGGTGTTCCATGTAGGAGCGCTTGCGCCGGGCGTAGAGCAGCTTCAGCAGCAGCGCGAACAGCGGCATGATCACGAACATGGCCTGGGTGGCCGTCTTGCTGACGGTCTCGGTGAACTTGGCCGGGTCGCGCACGGCCTTGACCAGGCCCTGCCGCACCCGGTCGTCCATGGTCGGCGCCGCAGTGTCGGGGGCTTCCCGCTCCAGGGCCGCGGCCAGCTTCTCGCGCAGCGCCCGGTCCGACAACGAGTCGTCCAGCGTGACGGTGGTGGTGTCGTGCGGGAACTGGAAGGTCAGGGTGGTCGGCGCTTTCTTACCCGGCCCGGTCGTGCCGGTCTCGGCCGCGGTTTGGCGGCGGAACCAGTGGGGGTTGAGCCGCCCGCTGCGCGTGCCGATGGCGACCAGGACGAACAGGGCGATGCTCAGCATCATGTACGACCGCAGCGGCGGCAGGTAGCGGGTGCGCTTGCCGTCGAGGTACTCCTGGGACAGGAACCCGGGCTGGAACAGCAGCGGCAGGATGGTGCGTGACATCCGGGAGTTGAACTGGAACTCGTCGCGCAGGAATTCCTTGAACAGCCGCCGCGCGCGGCTGCGGTCCTCGACGTGCTCCTGGCCGCACTGCGAGCAGTAGCGGCCGCTCAGTTCGCTGCCGCAGTTGCGGCAACGCGGCTGCTCGGGCTTCGCCTGTTCCGGGGCCGTGTCCTTGGGATCGCCGCTCACGGTATGGTCTCGAGCGTGTAGTTCCGGCTGCCCAGTCCCATCTGCTCGGCGTATTTCAATTGGATGCTCCAGTCGGCGTCGGGGTAGATGTCGCGGAACTTGTCCCCGCCCTTGTGGTGCGCGTGCTGCAGCGCCGAGCCGGCGTTGCCGGGCGCCTTGATCACCAGGTCGTTGCAGGCCGCGTCCACGGCCACCGGGTCCAGCGAGCCGCAGATGCCCAGGTCCGGCACCACCGGCGTGTCGGCGTAGCCGTAGCAGTCGCAGGCCGGCGACACGTTGTTGATGAAGTTGAGATAGGCGATCTTACCGGGTTTCGCCTTGATGAACCCGGCCAGGTGCTCGACCATCTTCTCCTGCATCTTCTGCGGGCCGCTGTCCCAGCCGTTGCGGGCCGCGTGGGTCGGGCAGACCACGATGCAGCTGCCGCAGCCGATGCATTTCGCGGGGTCGATCACGGCGTGGCCCTCGACGGTGATGGCGTCGGCCGGGCAGTTGGCCGCGCACTTGCCGCAGGCGATGCATTTCTCCTTCTTGATCAGCGGCGCCACGTCGGAGTGCATGGCCAGCTTGCCGCCCCGCGACCCGCCGCCCATGCCCAGGTTCTTGATGCTGCCGCCGAAGCCCGCCAGCTCGTGCCCCTTGAAGTGCGTGACGCAGACGATGGCGTCGGCCCGGGCCAGGTCGTGGGCCAGCTTGACCGTCTTGAGGTGCTTGCCGCCGACCGCGGCCTCGACATAGGCCCCGCCGCGCAGGCCGTCGGCGATCAGCACCGGGCAGCCCAGCGAGGAATAGGTGAAGCCGTGCTGGTGCGCGGTCTCCAGGTGGTCGGCCGAGTTGCCGCGCGAGCCCACGTACAGCGTGTTGGCGTCGGTGACGAAAGGCTTCGCCTTCTGTTGTTTGATTTTTTCAACGACGGCGCGCACGAAGTGCGGGGCCACGAACGCCGTGTTGCCGCGCTCGCCGAAGTGCACCTTGACCGCCACCAGCTCGCCCGCGGCCACGGCCGCGGACAGCGGCAGCTTGTCGACCAGGTCGGACAGCTTGTCGAAGACGTTGCGGTCCGGCGTCTGGGAAAAATCGGTGAAATAGACGGTGCTGGGCATGGTCCTCCCGCGGTTATCGTTGTTGCTTGATGAACTCCCAGGCGTACCACCCGCCGGACACCACCACCATCAGGATGCTGATCCCCAGCAGCAGCGTGCCGAACGGCTGCCAGTCCAGGGCGTAGCAGACGAGGGTGGCCGCCAGGCTGCCGGCGGCCCACTTGCCGGGCCGGTTGGACACGGGCACGGTGCGGCGGGAGCGGACCACCGCCAGCCCGCCGGCCACGATCAGCAGGTCGCGGCCGACGATCAGCCCGGTGGCCCACCAGGGAAAATTGCGCCACAGCGACAGCGCGATGACCATCCCGTCGATGCAGATCTTGTCGGCCAGGGGATCGAGGACCTTGCCGGCGTCGCTGACTTGGCCCAGCCGGCGCGCCAGGTGGCCGTCCAGCCAGTCGGTGGCCGTCGCGGCCGCCATCAGCAGCAGGCAGGCGGCGTTCCATTCCTCCCACAGCGTCCACAGCACGAGCGGCAGCAGCGCCACGCGCAGCAGCGACAGGGCGTTGGGCAGGTTGAAGTCCCGGCGGGAAACCAGCGGCGCCATCAGAACATCACCCTCACCGCCACGAAGAAGTTGCTGTACTCCATGGCGGTCTCGCTGGCGGTGGCGGTCACCGTGGTGTCGCCCATCGCGTCCTCCCGCTGCAGGTAATAAGGCATGCTGTAGTGGCGGGTGGCCGTGGTGCGCTGGTCGTAGAGCGGGGTCAGCCCGAACTGCAGCCCGACCCGGCCGGCGTCGACGTCCGCGCCCAGCGACAAACCGATCCGCCGCCTGGTGCCGGTCTCGTA
>DATJQG010000105.1:0-4290 GCA_035506015.1 Candidatus Edwardsiibacteriota bacterium | reverse complement strand
GATACCGCCCGCGATCCTTGCGCCGCCCAACCCCTGATCGTTTTCATGGCGTGCGGCTTGCCTCGATAATCCGATCTTTCCGATCCGCTTCCAGAACTCGGATTCGGCGAGATTTCGCTCGCCCTCCGTTGCTTTCCAATAGCACGGCGCGTTGCCGCAGGTCACGGTGAGCTTCTGCTTGTCGTAGGTCTGCTGTTCGAAACCCGTGCGCTGCGCGGTTGCGGCCGAACACACGATCATCATGATCAGCAGCGGGCTTGCGATCTTCATGATCAACCGGTCGCGAGGGCCTCGCGCTTCCCCGTCAGCTTTTCCAGCGCCTCGAGGTATTTCTCGCTGGTCTTGGCCACGATCTCGTCCGGCAGCTGCGGGCCGGGGGCCCGCTTGTTCCAGGCGAGGGTGTTGAGGTAGTCGCGCACGAACTGCTTGTCGAAGCTGGGCTGCGGGACGCCCGCCTTGTAGGTGTCCCTCGGCCAGAACCGCGACGAGTCGGGCGTCAGCAGCTCGTCGATCAGGATCAGCTTGCCGCCGTGGTCGCCCATCTCGAACTTGGTGTCGGCGATGATGATGCCCTTCTGCTCGGCGATGCGCCGGGCGTTGTTGTAGATCGTCAGCGAGAAGTCGCGCACCCGGGCCGCCTTGGCAGCGCCCAGCAGTTCCGCCATTTTCTCGAAGGGGATGTTCTCGTCATGGGCGCCGATCCCGGCCTTGGTCGAGGGCGTGAAGATCGGCCGGTCCAGCCGGCTGGCCTCGCCCAGGCCCTCGGGCAGCGCGATGCCGCAGACCTTCCCCGTCTTCTGGTAGTCCTTCAGCCCGGAACCGGTGAGGTAGCCGCGCACGATGCACTCCACCGGCAGCGGCGTGGCCTTCCTGACCAGCATCGACCGGCCGTCCAGCTCCTCGGCGTAGGCCCGGCAGGACGCGGGGAAATCGTCGACGTCGGTGGCCACCACGTGGTTGGGCATCAGGCCGGACATCTGCTGGAACCAGTACTTGGAGATCTGCGTCAGCACGTAGCCCTTGTAGGGGATGGCGTTGGGCAGCACCACGTCGAAGGCCGAGATGCGGTCGGTGGCCACGATCAGCAGGTGCTCGCCCAGGTCGTAGATGTCGCGCACCTTGCCCTGGGAAACCTTCTTGAGGTCGGGGAAGTCCGTCTGGAGGATTGTTTTCATCTGTCGTCTATCGTTGTTATGTTGTGGTTTCCTGTCGTCCCGGTCCCGTTGCGCGCGCCGGGCTCTACTGCGCGAACCGCTTCTCGATCTCCTCGGACTTGCGCTCGACGTCGGCCTTCATGGTGTCGCGCATCGCCTCGAGCCGCTGGGCGATGGCGGGGTACTTGATCGACAGGATCTGCCCGGCCAGGATCGCCGCATTGCGCGCGCCGTCCACCGCCACCGTGGCCACCGGCACGCCCGGCGGCATCTGCACCGTGGCGTACAGCGCGTCCACGCCGGACAGCGCGCCCGACTTCAGCGGCACGCCGATCACCGGCAGCGTGGTGTGGGCCGCCACGGCCCCGGCCAGGTGCGCGGCCAGCCCGGCGCCCGCGATGATGGCCTCGATGCCTCGGCCCCGCGCCGCCTTGGCGTAGGCCTCGACCTTCTCCGGCAGGCGGTGGGCCGAGATCACCTTGACCTCGAACGGCACGCCCATCTCCTTGAGCGCGGCGATGGCCTTCTCCATCACCGGCAGGTCGGAGTCGGAGCCCATCAGCACCGCCACTTGTGGATCGGTCATGTCGCCTCCTTGCGATATCCGGGCGATCCGCGGACCGCCCTACTTGATGGAAATGATCTTGTACCTGATGGTGCCCGCCGGCACCTGGATCTCCACCTTGTCCCCGGCCTTCTTGCCCAGCAGGCCCTTGCCGATCGGGCTCTCCACCGAGATCTTGCCCTCGTCGAAGTTGGCCTCGTGGTGGCCGACCAGCGTGTAGGTCTCCTCGCTGCCGTCGCTCAGGTCCTTGACCTTGATGCAGCGGCCGAAGGCGCAGACGCCGGACGCCACCTGGCTCTGGTCGATCACCTCGGCCGAGGTGATGTCCTCCTGCAGTTTGCGGATCTTGCCCTCGATCCGGCCTTGCTTCTCCTTGGCCGCGTGGTACTCGGCGTTCTCCGACAGGTCGCCCAGGCTGCGGGCGTGGACGATGGCCGCGGTGACGGCCGGCCGCTCCACCGTCTCCAGCTGGTGCAGCTCGGCCCGCAGCTTCTCCAGGCCCTCTTTGGTGACGACGACTCGTGGCATGGTTCCCTCGCATCGATGGCCGCGCGCCCGCGCGGTGTGGTTGCGGCCCCGCCTACTAGCATTGTAGCCGATGACGCCCCTACGGGTATCGCCGGCTACGTTGACATTATAGCAGACGGCGCCGGGCTTTTCAACCCTTTTTGCCGACAATTTCCAGCGCCTCGCCCACCAGGAACAGCGAGCCGGTGACCAGGATCAGGCTGTCGGCCGTGGCCAGCTCCTCGGCCTTGGCCAGCGCCTCGGCCAGCCCGTCGACCTCGATCGAGGCCACCTTGGCCTTGGCCACCTCGGCCCGGATGGCGGCGAAATCGGCCGCCCGCGAATGCCGGGCCCGGGTGATCACCACGGCTCGCGCGCCCGGCACCAGCTGGGCCACGATGCCCGCGATGTCCTTGTTGGCCGAGATCCCCAGCACGATCACCAGCTCGCGGCCGGGGTGCAGGGCATCGACCGCCTGGCGCAGCCGCCGCGCCGAGTAGTCGTTGTGCGCGCCGTCCAGGATGATCAGCGGCCGGTCGGAGACCTGCTGCATCCGGCCCGGCCAGCTCACCGAGCGGAAGCCGGCCCGCACCGCCGCGTCGGGCACCACCACGTTGCGGTACTGCAGGCAGCGCAGGGCGGCGAACGCCGTGGCCGCGTTCTCCGCCTGGAAATCGCCCGCCAGGGCGACCTCGACGTTGGACATCTGGCCGAACGAGCCGGCGAAATCGACCAGCACGCGGCCGGCCTGCTGGCCCACGACGCGGAAGCCCACGTCGCGGCCCACCTGGAACAGCCGGGCGTTGAGCTCCTGGCAGCGGTGCAGGACCACCTTCAGCGCCTCCGAGCCCTGGGGCGCGGTCACCACCAGGCCGTCCTGGCGGATGATGCCGGCCTTCTCGGCCGCGATCTTGGCGATGGTGGCGCCCAGCACCTCGGTGTGGTCCTTGCTGACCGAGGTGATCACCGACACCCGCGGGTTGACCACGTTGGTGCAGTCCAGCCGGCCGCCCATCCCCGCCTCCAGCACCGCCCAGTCCACGCCCATCTCCTGGAAGTAGAGGAACGCCAGCGCGGTCAGGATCTCGAACACCGTGGTGCTCTGCGCGTCCGCCGCCGCCGGCTGCCGCCGGCGCTGCTCCAGGAACGGCTGCAGCCATTCCAGCCGCTGGGCGAAATCCCGCTCCAGGATGTTCTTGCCCAGGAACTTGATGCGCTCGCAGAAGCTGATCAGGTGGGGCGAGGTGTACAGCCCGGTCTTCAAGCCCTGGGCCCGCAGCGCCGACTCGATCAGCGCCGCGGTCGAGCCCTTGCCCTTGGTGCCGGCCACCAGGATCGCCTTGGACGAGTTCTGGGGGTTGCCCAGCTGCGACAGCAGCGCGCGGAACCCGTCCAGGTTGTAGTGCTTGTCCTGGTACTTCTGGCCGGGCGTGCGCTCCAGGTCCACGAAGGACATCAGGTAGTCGATGGACTGCTGGTAGTTCATCTATAAATATTCAATAAGCTCAAATCCAACGAAAAGACATTAGTGCTCGAACTATCCTATTTCCCTTTATTTGCTTTAGACCACATGATAAGGGCAATTAGTTTTAAATCGCAGATTTTATCAATGTCTAATTCATTCTTTGTATTTTGCACTTTCCATCGCTGACGTATTTCAGCGATAACATTTTTCTTTTCCGCGACAGTATCGAGGTAACAATCATTAATAATGCTATAGGCAACAATAAAACTTTCCTTGCCAAGTCCAAAATAGTCCTTTATTGGTTGATCCAACGCCGTGAATTTATCTGGTCCGAGTGTACTCAATAATTTTGAATAAAAAGAGCCCAGTTCTTTTTCTTTTCGATTATCACCATACTTGACTTTCGCCGCATAGAAATGTTTTTTATAGATTTCAAAATACTGACCTCTCTCGAATGTTTCATGTATCCAGTTTTTTATCCTCTTCAAGATCATCTAAAAACGAGTTATCAATTCCTTGCAGGCTATACATTTTTTTGAATTTTCTAAAAAATGGCTCGGTTAATAAATATTGGCTGTTTGCTATTGTTTGCAAATAGT